>JADGOT010000008.1 GCA_017882805.1 Glaciihabitans sp.
GAGCCAACTCTCGTCCCAGCCACGAATGAGACGGTCGCCCCACTGGGTTTCAACGAACGAAGCGATGCGATCCCGGGAGGCCGCGAGCGGTCGCCCGAGCGAATTGCCGTCGAGGTACGCGACCACGTCGGCGGAACGCAGAAATCGTTCCGGGTACGTCGCCAGCGCGTCCGCCGAATCGAGCTCTTGACCTGATCTCACGCGGCAACACCAAACGTCTTGCGGCCGAGCGCCATCGTCGCGCCCGCAGCTCCAGCGACAACAACAGCGATCAGGGCGAAGATAATCGGAAGGCCAATCGAGTCGGCGAGGAGCGGCAGGACCAGCAAAACGAGGACAGTCGGCACAACGATCCAGGCGTGCACAAGAATTCCGGGGAGGATGCGCACGTGAGCGACGAGTAGCGACGCTAGGTAGAGTGCCACCGGGATGGAGACAGACCACGCCGCCTCTGCCGCGGAGATCTTCACTGAGCCGCCCGCGGAGAGAACAACGACCTGCAGGCCCGCGCCCAGCGACCCGAGACCAGCGAAGATGAAGTAGTGGGTGAAGCCCCAAAAGAACGAGCCCTCACGGTGCGCGGCGAGACCATCGCCGGAGGGCTGAAGAAAGTAGAGCCACCACAGCGCGAAGATCAAGACGAGGGCGCAAATGCCAACCGCGATCAGTGGACCAACGTGGTCGCCAGCCGTAATGACATTACTGTTACCGATCGCAAGCACGGCGATTGTTTCACCGAGCAGGATGATCGTGAACAGCCCGTAGCGCTCGGCGATGTGATGCGGATGCCAAGTTGTCATTCCGGTTCGCTCGGCCCAGAACGGCACCACCCCCTCAAGCGTCGCAAGCACGACGAACGCGAGATACACCGTCCACCACTGGTTGGCTGCGTCGGTTGGCAGCAGCAGACGAGACAGCCAGAGCAGCTGGACGATGGTGACGCCGATCGCGTATCGGATTGCGGTCGCCCGACCATCCGGGTTGTCGATCGCGGCGCGAACCCACTGTGCTACGAGCCCGATCCTCATGATGAAATATCCGAGGGTGATACCAAGAAAGTTCTGGTGCTCGAAGGCGGCCGGAACGCCTGCGGCGAGAACGAGCACGCCTCCCATCTGGAGCAAAACCAGTAGCCGATAGGGAACATCGTCGGCGTCGTAGGCGGACGCAAACCAGGTGAAGTTCAGCCACGCCCACCAAATGGCGAAGAACACCATGATGAAGGGGACGATCCCCTGGAGCGCGTGCCCAGCCTCGAGCTTCTTCGCCAGTTCATCGGCCACCTGCGCGACCGCAACGACAAAGGTGAGGTCGTACAGCAACTCGAGCGGACTCGAGGTGCGATGCACCTCATCGGTGTCCCGGGCAGACATCCGGGTGCGAATCCTGAATCGGGGAATCGGCGCCGTCATTCCTAGAGCATATTGACCGTGCGCGCTCAACTGGCTGCTACACGGCCCTAAATCACATCCGGTCGCGCCGTTTCGATGCCCATCTCCATCGCAACCTCTGCGAGTCGTTGGTCATAGGTCAGCATGAGATCCACATCGGCCTGGATGGCCGCGGCCAGGTGAATTGCGTCCAGGCTGCGCAGAGCTGGCGACCCCACCGTTCGAGCCAGCGACATTGTCGGCACGTCGAGTACCAGCTCTTGAACGCCTGACAACGCATGCCGTTCATATCGGAACCATTCACCGGGATCGGAGGGTTCGCGCCGGGCACGAATCGCCCGATTGATCTCGACCCTTGTCAACGCGGACGTGACCAACTCGTGCTCCCGGGAGACGTGGTCCGCAAGGTAGATCTCGAGCGAAGTGGACTCTGGCTCGTCGAAAGGTCTTTTGAGAAGCGCGCTGCTGTCGCAGTAAATACGCAACTAGTAGCCCTCGCCTCGCTGAAGGAGCTCGAGCGAATTCTTGACTCCGGGAGGCAACGGGAGCCTCTCGATCGTACGTTCAAAGGGATACCGGGGTGGCGGAAGGGCGGGACGAACGCGAGGGGGCAGTCCGTGCAGTAGCTCATCTTCCAAATAGGACCGCACCGCCTCACGAATCACATCCTGCTGACTCCGGCCGGAGCTCGCGGCGCGTTCCTTGACAGCAGCGTCGAGCGCGGGAGTCAATCGCAAATTGGTCGCCATACCGACATGGTACCAAATCGGTACCACGCCAACAAACGCGCCGGAACTCGGATGATCCGAGTGGCGGCGAGTACTGCCAGCACCGGCGTTACCAGCCGCCACCCGGAAGTCAGTTAGCCGCGAAGTTCTGCCAGCACAGCCTCGAGCTGATCGACGGCCCAGTCCAGCTCCTCGGCCTCGACCACGATCGGTGGAGCGAGACGGATGGTGCTGCCGTGGGTGTCCTTGGCCAGGACGCCGCGCTCCATCAGCAGCTCGCAGACCTGACGGCCCGTTCCCAGCGCCGGATCGATGTCGATGCCGGCCCACAGACCGGCGCCGCGAACTGCAACCACCCCGCTGCCAATGAGGGTTCGGAGACGTGCCTGGAGACGCTCACCGAGAAGCTTCGCGCGTGCCTGGTACTCGCCCGTCGAGAGGAGGCTCACAACGGCCAGCCCGACGGCAGCCGCGAGCGGGTTGCCGCCGAAGGTCGAACCGTGCTCGCCCGGACGGAGGACGCCAAGGATGTCGGCGTTGCCGACGACCGCGCTGACCGGGATGATGCCGCCGCCGAGTGCCTTGCCGAGAAGGTAGAGGTCAGGGACGACGCCAACGTTGTCGCACTGGAATGTGGCACCGGTGCGCCCGAGTCCGGACTGGATCTCATCCGCAATAAAGAGCACGTTATGACGCTTCGTAATCTCGCGAACCGCGGGCAGATAGTCGGCCGGCGGGAGGAGAACGCCCGCCTCACCCTGAATCGGCTCGAGCAGCACCGCGACAGTGTTGTCGTCGATCGCAGCCTCGAGTGCCGCCGCATCGCCGTAGGGGACGCTCACGAATCCGGGAGTGAACGGACCGAAGTCATTGCGCGCATCCGGGTCATTCGAGAAGCTAATGATCGTCGTCGTGCGCCCATGGAAATTGCCATCAGCGACGATGATCTTGGCCTGATTCTGCGGAACACCCTTGACCCGGTAGCCCCACGCCCGAGCGATCTTGATGCCGGACTCGACCGCCTCGGCACCCGTATTCATGGGAAGCACCATGTCTTTGTGGGCGAGCGCGGCGAGCGCGGCGACGAATGGTCCGAGCTGGTCATTGTGGAATGCGCGGCTGGTCAGCGTGATTCTGTCGAGCTGAACCTTCGCGGCTTCGACGAGCACCGGATGACCGTGGCCGAAGTTCACGGCCGAGTACGCCGCGAGGCAGTCCAGATAGCGGCGACCGGCCACATCCGTCACCCACGCGCCATCGCCAGAACTGACCACGACTTCG
This sequence comes from Glaciihabitans sp., assembly GCA_017882805.1. Classification (GTDB taxonomy): domain Bacteria; phylum Actinomycetota; class Actinomycetes; order Actinomycetales; family Microbacteriaceae; genus Galbitalea. The sequence goes on from JADGOT010000008.1 coordinate 3,401, forward strand.
AGGGGGTGATAGTTGTGAGCGGCGTGCTCCTCCTCGAGGGCGATCGCTGCGGCCATCGACGCGGTTCCGGTCACAGCACTCACCGGCGCAGCTCCAGCGTGCAGCACTTCACGCCGCCACCGCCGAGCAGAAGCTCGGACAGGTCGACACCGATCGGGTTGTACCCGCGGGCTCGCAGCTGACGCTCGAAGTCCTTCGCGCGGGACGCGATCACAACGTTGTAACCGTCGCTGTAGGAGTTAAGGCCGAGTACGGCAGCGTCCTCCTCGTTGACAATGACGGCGTCTGGATAGCGCTCGCGCAGAATGGCGAGGCTCGGCTCGTCGAAGGCGCTCGGCAGGTATGCGATGTTCGCAGTCTGGCCCGCTTCGGGCGACGGGTCGAGCACGGCAATTGCGGTGTCCAGGTGGTAGAAACTCGGGTTGATGAGGTTCAGCGAGACAACCTCGCGGCCGTAGATCGAGCCGAGCTCCTGGTGGCTGTTTGATGCGCTGCGGAAACCCTGCCCTGCCAGCAGCGCGTCGCCGACGAGAAGGAAATCGCCCTCCCCCTCGTTGACGTTCTCGGGGACGCGCACGTCGTATCCATTGGCCCGGAACCAGTCCATGTACGCGGGGCCCTCGGGCTGGCGCTCGGGGTAGGTAAAGCTCGCGCCATACGCGATGTTGTCGAGCACGAAGCCGCCATTGGCTGCGTAGACCATGTCGGGGAGACCCTCGATCGGGTCGATGAGTTGCACGTCGAAGCCGAGGTCGAGGTACGTCTTGTACAGAACCTCCCACTGCTTCACCGCGAGGCTGGTGTCGGTCGGGTCTTCGGGGTGCATCCACGGGTTGATCCGGTAGGACACCGTGAAGTAGTCGGGGCGGCACATCAGGATAGTGCGGTGGGATGCGCGGCGTTGAGGCGCGACTGGCGTCGCTTCGGTCATCGTCATGACCCCAGTTTTTCACGCACTATCGTCAATTTGGGAGCTTCAGACGCACGGAATCGCTATCTTTGCTTGGATGCGCACACTTTTTCGCCATAGAGTGTGCGGATGGACAGTCTCGACTACGGCATCATCGACCTGCTCCGCCAAAACGCCCGAGCTGGTTACGGAGATATCGGCGAGGTGATCGGATTGTCGGCTTCTGCCGTCAAACGCCGCGTTGACCGGCTGGTTTCGGATGGCGTCATCCGCGGCTTTACGATCCAGGTTGACCCCGCCGTTGACGGCATGGCGACCGAGGCGTACGTGGAGTTGTTCTGCCGCGGAACTGTTGCGCCGGAGGAACTCAAGCGCATCCTGTCGGGCGTGCCGGAGGTGGTGGATGCCGGAACTGTCACCGGCTCGGCCGACGCCATCGTGCACATGCGGTCACGTGACATCCCCTCGCTCGAGATCGCGCTCGAGAAGGTGCGCATCGCCCCCAACGTGGATCACACCCGCAGCGCGATCGTGCTCTCACGACTCATTCATCGCACGCACGACTAGGCTGCGTCTGTTTTAGCCGCATCCGTTTTGTATTGACACATTGCTACAATGTTGGTACAAAGTAGCTATGTCAGACATCTGGATCTTCGGAGTAAGCGGCGGATTTCTTGCGCTCGCTGCCATCATGTTTTTCGTCGTTCAGCCAAAGACCAGCCCGCGGCGACTCCAGGCGGTCGTGAACTCGGTGGGCCTACCGCTGCCGCCAGAGCTCCTGCCCGTTGTTGTCGCGGCTCAGCGCCGCGGGGTCAGGGTCGGCTTTGCCAGTATTGCGGCAGGGCTGCTGATCGCGGCGGCGGGCATGCTCCTCGCTCACGATGGCTCGCTAGGTGAGGTCGTGTTCGTCGACTTCACGGCCATTCTGGTCTCGATCAGCGTCGGCAGCGCAGTAGGCACGGTGGTGCGTGAGGATGCCCGGCAGAAGAGTCAGGTGCGCTTCGCTCGACTTCGCTCCGTCGGGGTCTCGGACTACCGAAGCGCTGTCGAACGGTGGGCGCCGCGCGTCGTGGTCGCTCTCTCGCTCGCGGCATTCGCCTTCCGGCTCGTCATCGCCCCGGGCAGTCCCGGCGGTACGCCGATTTTCCTGTTCATCTACTCCGGAGCCATCGTGCTGTCGCTTGCGTTCTGCGAAATTGGAAGCCGTCTGCTGGTGAAACGCGGCCAGCCGGCCGGCTCGGCGCTCGAACTGGCCTGGGATGACGCACTGCGGTCGCAAGCGCTGAACGGCATCGCTCTGGCACCGCTGTATCTTGGCGCCTATTTCAACATCGCCGTCATTTCGCTCAATCCACCGACGAGGGGTGATGGCGGGGTAATAGCCGTGGAGCTGTCGGTCATCCTTGAACTGCTGATTGCGGCTTGCCTGCTGGCATGGGCGATCTTTGCTGGAAGGACCAAACCCCAACAGCGTTATCTCCGCCGGCTGTGGCCGGAGCTGGTTCCCGTCGGCGCGGGTGTTCTGGCTAACCCCTCGCCGGCACGCCAGTCATGATCTCGATCGATCCTCGCTCCGCGACGCCGCCGTACGAGCAACTGCGGATTCAGTTTATGAATGAGGTGCAGACGGGCACGCTCGCTGGGGGAACGCGCATCCCGACCGTTCGCAAACTCGCGGAGGATCTCGGCCTGGCTCCCAACACGGTCGCGCGGGCCTACCGCGAACTCGAGGCCGACGGTTTCATCGAAACTCGAGGCCGCAACGGTTCATTCGTGAGCGCCCAGGGCGACGCCGCCGAGAAGCAGGCGCAGGAGGCCGCTCGAGCGTATGCCGACCGCATCCAGAAGCTCGGCATCGCCCGCCCGCAGGCGCTCACGTACGTCACCGCTGCCCTAAACGCTTCCCTGTCCTAATTCAGGAGTCTGTCGTCGAGCGGTCTGCAGGTTTCGCTGAATCCCACCAAATCGGTTCACATCCACCCCACCAGTCACACCATCTCCTGAATTAGGAGAGTGACCTCCTGAATTAGGAGAGTGAATTACACGGGGAGGTCGGCCATCGCGTGGTCGGGATTTCCGAAGCGATGCGCCGTAATTGAGACAGCCTGCTCGTGCAGGAACGGCAGCAGCTCGACGCGCCCGGCGGTCGTGACCGGCCCACTGTAGATCGCGATGTCGGGGTTGCCCTTGACGATGCCGGCCAGACCCGACGCGTTGCCGCCAATCAGACGGATACGGGTGGTCTTCAGCTCCCCCGCGACAAGCCGGGCGTGCCAGCGAGCATCCGATTCCACGATCACCGATTGCAGCAGGGTAGGAGAGCCGAATTCGCCGAACAGCTCAACCAGCGATTCTGGCAGCGGCAGGTGTGTGCTCACGAAAAGCGCCGACCCCGCCCGAGTCGCCGCCGCGATGAGCCGAACGAGGTCTCCCATCGAGGAACCCTCCGCAAGCCGGATCGTCACAGGGAGCGGCCGATAGCGGAACACATTTCGCTCTACGCCGAGCTGACTGACATCCCGCGCGACGCCGAACTCAGACAACCAGGCTTTCTCGTCACGGACGGCCGCCAAACGAACCCGGTCGAACTCGAGAAACTCGAGTCCCGCCTGTGCACTCGTGATGACCCGAGCGACCGGCTCGCTAATGCCTTCGAGCGAGAGATCCTCGCCCGGATCGGACTCCAGCGGCTGCCAGTTGCCGAGCGTCATGAGGTAGTTGGGACCGCCGGCTTTCGCCGAAGTGCCTACGGATGACCGCTTCCAGCCACCGAACGGCTGGCGGCGGACGATCGCACCAGTAATACCGCGGTTGACGTAGAGGTTGCCCGCATCGACGGAATCGATCCAGTGTGAAACCTCGAACGGGTCGAGCGAATGGATGCCCGCTGTCAGCCCGAAGTCCGTCGCGTTCTGCATCTCGATGGCTTCGTCGAGCGTCGTGGCAGTCATTACTCCGAGCACCGGTCCGAAGTACTCCGTGCGGTGAAACTCGCTGCCCGACACTACTCCGGCCCTCACGCCGGGAGTCCAGAGACGACCAGTTTCGTCGAGTTGGCGGGGTTTCACCAACCATTCCTCACCCTCGGCGAGAGTGGTGAGCGCCCGGAGGAGCTTGCCGTTCGCGGGCTCGATTATCGGCCCCATCTGTGTGTTGGGATCGGACGGGAGTCCGACCCGCAACGTCTTGACCGAGTCAACAAGCTGGCGCTTGAAGCGCTCTGAAGTCGCAACCGACCCAACGAGAATCACGAGGGATGCCGCGGAGCATTTCTGGCCCGCGTGCCCAAAGGCGCTCTTGACGACGTCGGCAACGGCAAGATCGAGATCCGCCGCCGGCGTGACGATGATGGCGTTCTTGCCGCTGGTCTCCGCCAGAAGTGGCAGGTCGGAGCGCCAACTGCGGAACAGCTGGGCGGTCTCCCAGCCGCCGGTCAGGATGACGCGGCCTACGGCGGGGTCGGATACCAGTTGCTTGCCGAGCGCGCGTTCCTCGAGGTCGACCAGGGTGAGCAGAGCGCGCGGGATGCCGGCTTCCCAGAGCGCCTCCGCGAGAACGGCTCCACTGCGCCGCGCCTGATGGGCAGGCTTCAGGATGACTCCGCTTCCGGAAGCGAGCGCAGACAGCACGGAACCGGCGGGGATTGCGACCGGGAAGTTCCAGGGCGGCGTGACCACCGTGAGTCGGCTCGGCACGAACAGCGCACCAGGTACACGGTCGAGGTCGAGCGCTCGCTCTGCGTAGTAGTGCGCGAAATCGGTCGCCTCGCTGACCTCGACGTCGCCTTCCGCGATGGTCTTGCCCGTCTCGCTAGCCATGACCTCGATTAGTCGTCCACGGTAGGCCGCAAGCACGTCTCCGGCATCGTGCAGGATGCGCGCGCGGGCGGTTGACGGGAGTGCAGCCCAGATGTCACCCGCCTTCGCTGTCGACTCGATCAGCGACGAAAGCAGAGCCGGATCGGAAACCACGGCGGCTTGAATGGTCTGCTCTCCCAGCTTGGAACGCACGCTGCGCTCCAGGATGCGGCGTCCCCACGAGCGGTTGTCGGCACGCGACGGGTCAGTGTCCGACTCATTCTCGAACGCCGTGAGCACGCCAGGCAGGGCGGTTGAATGAAGGCGGTCCTGCACACGATTGGATGCGGGAACCCGGCCGTCGAGGCCGTCCAGCGACGCCAGGAATCGACCCGACTCCCGGGCAAACACCTCGGGCTTGCTCGCGAGTTCGAAAAGCCCGCTCATGAAGTTGTCGGTGCTCGCGTTTTCCTCGAGACGACGCACCAGATAACTGATGGCGGAATCGAACTCGGCCGGGTGCACCACGGGTGTGTACAGGAGCAACCCGCCGACATCCCGCTTCACGACCTCGGCCTGACCCGTCGCCATTCCGAGCAGCATCTCGAACTCGATGCGAGTGTCAACGTGTCGCTGTTTGGCGAGCAGCCAGGCGTACGCGACGTCGAAGAGGTTGTGGCCGGCGACTCCGATGCGCACGGCGTCGGTGTGCTCGGGCGTCAGAGCCCAGTCGAGCACACGCTTGTAGTTGGTGTCGGTCTCGACCTTGTGCGAGTAGGTCGCGAGCGGCCATCCGTGTACCGTCGCGTCCACTTGCTCCATGGCAAGATTCGCGCCCTTTACGACTCGCACCTTGATGCCGGCACCGCCGCGCTGGCGTCGGGTAGTGGCCCAGGCCGTGAGCCCCTGAAGCGCGTTCAATGCATCGGGCAGGTAGGCCTGGAGCACAATTCCGGCCTCGAGCTTCGCCAGCGTCGGCTGGTCGAGCAGCCGCATGAAGACCGCGGTGGTGAGGTCGAGGTCGCGGAACTCCTCCATATCGAGGTTGATGAATTTGGGACTGGCCGAGGTCGCCGCGAACTCGTACAGCGGGGTGAGGCGTTCGACGACACGCTCGACTGTCTCGTCGAAGGCCCACATCGACAGCTGTGCCGCGACCGATGACACCTTGATCGAGACGTAGTCGACGTCAGAGCGCTGCAGCAGTTCGCGGGTGCCCGCGAGGCGGCGGTCGGATTCCTCGTCACCGAGCACCGCCTCGCCGAGCAGATTCATGTTCAGACGGATGCGCTGCCGACGAAGCCGATGCAGCGACTTGTCGAGCTTCTTCGGCGTGGCATCGATAACCAGGTGTGCGACCATCCCGCGCAACACTCGGCGTGCGATGGGGACGATCGGCCACGGGAGCAGTGGCGCAAACCCTCCACCTAGCAGGATGGCGATACGCAGGTACCAGGGCAGAAACTTCGGGATGGAACGGCTGAGCGTCTCGAGGTTGCGACCCGCAACCCGAAGGTCTTCCGGGCGCACTACGCCGTCAACAAAACCCAGCGTGAAGTCGAGTCCGACCGGGTCGCGAAGCACCCCGGCGAGACGCTGCGCACTGACGTCGGGGGCAATGCTCGCGGACTCCGTCAGCCAGCGTCGGACGGTCGCGATTGCCTCTTGGGCCAGGTCTGCGGGGGCATCTTCGATACCGGGTATGACACTCGACATGCTCACGACACTATGCCTCTCTGCACTGGGGAACTGCTTGTCCTCTAGCTTCCCCCGTTCGCATCCCTAATGAAAAGCGATGGTTTCTGCCCGATAATGTGAAGTAAAGCCAACTGTTTGTCCTAAGGGGTGCTCCGTGCTCGATCTCAAACGCCTCGCACTGCTCCGCGAACTGCATTTGCGCGGAACAATTGCCGCGGTCGCGAAATCTCTCGCATACAGCCCCTCGTCGGTGTCGCAGCAGTTATCGGTGCTCGAGGTCGAGACGGGCGTCACCCTGCTGGTCAAGTCGGGTCGGCGAGTTCGCCTCACGCCCGCGGCCGAACTGCTCGTCGAACATACGGGGGCTCTGCTCGAACGAGTCGAGCTAATCGAATCCGAGCTCGCGACTTTCGACCGGATCGCATCCGGAACCGTTCGCCTCGCGGTCTTCCAGTCCGCAGCGCTCGGCATCATCCCGCAGGCCCTCTCGCTGCTCGCTATCGAACATCCGACGCTGCGGGTCGAGATCACTCAGCGCGAACCCGAGAGCGCGCTCGCCGCCGTCTGGGCTCGGGAATTCGATCTCGTCATCGCCGAGCAATACCCCGGTCACGCCGCCCCTCGCAGCGACGAACTCGATCGGGAGCCGCTCTGCATGGACATGATCCGCCTGGGCGCACCGACGTCATCAGTAAACGCCCTGCTGGATGCCCGCGATCTGCCGTGGGTCATGGAACCAAGGGGCACGGCATCCCGCCACTGGGCGGAGCAGACCTGCAGGCTTGCTGGCTTCGAACCCGATGTGCGTTTCGAGACGGCCGACTTGCAGGCGCACATCCGACTGGTCGAGTCCGGGCACGCGGTTGCGCTGCTTCCCGACCTGGTCTGGGGCACCCGCGAACCCACCATCCGTGTGCTCGAGCTGGAGGGCCGTCCCCGCCGCGAAGTGTTCACCTCGGCTCGACGATCCGGCAGTGCGGGCGCCGCGATCTCCGCCTGCCGCGAAGTTCTGGCTCGTGCCGTAGAACCACTGTGGCTCGACCGTAGCTAGAGCCGACCCGCTCTCTACAATGAGTGCATGTCCGAGGTGCCGACTCTCACCCCTGCGGAATGGGCGGTCTGGCGCTCCTTCCACGACATGCGGCGCGAACTCGACCTCGTGCTCGAGCGCGAACTTCAGCGAGACGCCCAGGTATCCGGGCCCGACTACGAGATCTTGATCACGCTGTTCGAGGCTCCGGAGCGTCAGCTGCGCGCTCGCGAACTCTCCGCTCGGCTCGGCTGGGAGAAGTCCCGACTGTCCCACCAGGTGACGCGGATGGTCGCCCGCGAGCTGCTCGAACGGGCGGAATGCGATACCGATGGCCGTGGCACCTGGATTGCTCTCACCACCAAGGGCAGACTGGCGACCCTCGGCGCGGTGCGTGCGCATGCACTGACCATTCGCCGACTGTTCTTCGACGTGCTCGATGAGTCTGAGCTCGACGCGCTCGGCGCGATCTCTGCTCGCGTGCTGGATGCCATCGAGCCGCCTGATTGCGCTGAAGTCGACGACGACCCGGAGAGTGGTGCAGCGTGACGACGACCTACGACGTGATCATCGTTGGCGGAGGACACAACGGATTGACCGCTGCCGCCTACCTCGCAAAGGCTGGGAAGCGCGTGGTGGTGCTCGAGAAGCTGAACTCGGTGGGTGGTGCCGCGGTGTCGGCCCAATCGTTCGACGGAATCGACGCGCAACTTTCCCGCTACTCCTATCTGGTCTCCCTGCTCCCCGCGCGGATCATCAGTGACCTCGGTCTCAACATCCAGTTGAAGCGCCGTCGCTACTCCTCCTATACGCCGCGCCCAGGCTCCGACAAGGGCCTGTTGATCGACGCGGGCGATCCGGCAGCAACAGCCGCGGCTCTCGGACCGGATGCCGCGCCGTGGGCATCCTTTTACGACGGAACCGCCCGGCTGGCGCGCGCCCTGTTCCCCACTGTCACCGAACCGCTGCTGACTCGGTCGGAGTCTCGGCGCGCGCTCGGTGACGACGCACTCTGGGACTCTCTGATCGAGAACCCAATCGGCTCGACCATCTCGCACACCTTCGCGGATGACCTCGTGCGGGGAGTGGTGCTGACCGATGCGCTCATCGGCACGTTCGCCCCCAACGTAGACCTGACTCTCGCCGGGAACCGCTGCTTTCTCTATCACGTCATTGGCAACGAGACGGGAAACTGGGATGTCCCGGTCGGTGGCATGGGCGCGGTGTCCGCGGAGCTGCTGGATGCCGCGCGTCGCGCGGGAGCCGAAATCGTGACGGGTGCTGAAGTCACCTCGATCGACCCCGACGGCGAGGTCACCTACCGGGTCGGCGACGCAGAGGTTCGGGCTGCGGCGTCGTATGTGCTGGCAAATGTGGCGCCGTACGTTCTGGAGCAGCTTGTCGACGGGCGCCTCGCGGGAGCGAGACCCGAAGGGGCGCAAGTCAAGGTCAACCTCCTGCTCAAACGACTCCCGAAGCTGCGTGACGCGTCCGTCGATCCCGTCGCCGCGTTCGGCGGCACGTTCCACATCAACGAACTCTGGTCGCAGCTCGACACCGCGTACGGCGTCGCTGCCGGTGGCGCAATACCGAGCCCGCTGCCCTGCGAGATCTACTGTCACTCGCTGACCGACCCCAGCATCCTGTCGCCCGAGCTGCGCGACAGCGGGGCGCAGACGCTCACGGTCTTCGGCCTTCACGCGCCCGACCGGCTCGTCACCGAAGCAACGAATGACGCCCGACGGAGCGAACTGCAGGCAGCGGTCGTGGCATCCCTCAACTCTGTTCTCGCCGAACCGATAGAGGATCTGCTGCTGACCGATGCGGCCGGGCGACCCACGATCGAGACCAAGACAACCCTCGACATCGAACACGCCCTCGGGATGCCCGGCGGAAATATCTTCCACGGCCCGCTGAGCTGGCCGTTCCTCGAGGATGACGCCCCGCAGTCGACGGCCGCCGAGCGGTGGGGAGTCGCAACGCAAAATCCACGCATCCTGATCTGCGGATCTGGAGCGCAGCGCGGTGGTGCCGTCAGCGGAATAGGCGGCCACAATGCCGCGATGGCAGTGCTTGAGGAGTCCAACTAACGTCGGTCCCGGCCAATAGGTTGGAGCCATGGTTGATGTCTCTGCTCTGCGCGCTCGCGTGTCCGGTCCGGTTCTCGTTGCCGGCGACGATTGCTACGCCGAGGAGTCCCTCGGGTGGATCCTGAACTTTACGCACACGCCGGATGTCGTGGTCGGCGCAGCCTCTGCGCACGACGTCGTCGAAACGGTGAAATTTGCGGCGGCAAATGACCTGCCCGTTCGAGTACAGGCCTCGGGACACGGCTCGCACGTCGCGATCACCGACGGCGTGCTCATCACCACCAAGCGTCTGGACACCCTCGAGATCGACCCGTCCACGCACATCGCCACGATCGGTGCCGGCCTCAACTGGGATGCCGTGATTGCAGAAGCAGGCAAGCACGGACTGGCGCCGATTACGGGCTCCTCGGGCACGGTCGGCGCGATCGGCTTCATGCTGGGTGGCGGTATGGGCCCGCTCGTCAACAGCCACGGCTTCGGCAGCGACTGGGTTCGCGAATTCGAAGTGGTGCTCGCGAACGGTGAACTGGTCACTGCGAGCGTCGACGAGCGTCCCGACCTGTTCTGGGCGCTTCGCGGCGGAAAGGGTGGCCTCGGAGTGGTGACCTCAGCAAAGGTCGAGCTCGCAGAACTCTCCTCTCTGTACGGCGGCAGCCTCACGTTCGACGCAGAGAACATCGACGCCGCTCTTCACACGTGGGTGGATTATCTGCACACGGCAGATCCTGGCGTGACGACAAGTGCAGTCGTGCTGCGGGTACCCGACCTGCCATTCGTGCCGGAACCGATTCGTGGTCGTACTCTGCTGTCGATTCGCTTCGCCTACCCCGGCGACGCGGCGACCGGCGAGAAGCTCGCGGCGCCCCTTCGCTCTGCCGCGCCCGTGTATATCGACGCGCTTGGTGAGATCGCTGCATCCGCGATTGGCACTGTTCACAACGACCCTGCGGATCCCACGGTTGGCTGGGTCAGCGGTCGCATGCTCACAGGGATCGACCAGGACTTCGCTAACACGGTGCTCGGATTCGCGGGAGCCGACAAACAGGTTCCGTTTGTCGCGGTAGAGATTCGCGCGTTTGGCGCCGCTCAGGCGACGGATGTGCCCGGCGGTTCTGCAGTTGGCGGGCGCGGAGCGAAAGGGTCGCTGAACGTCGTCGGTGTTCCCAATCCGGAACTGTTCGCTGCGGTCATCCCCGGCGCCGCCGCCACCTTCTTCGCCGCGGTCGCGCCCTGGATCTCGCCCACGAACAATGTCAACTTCGCGAGTGGCTTCACGACCGCCGCGGAATACCACGGTGCGTGGCCACCGGCGATCTTCGAGCGCCTCACCGAAGTCAAGAAGAAGTACGACCCAAACGGCGTATTCGTCTACGGCGTGAATTAGGCCCAGTCGCTCGGGAAGCTCGCCTTCGCGGGCGGGAGCGCCGCATCCTTCGCCCATGCGGCGATCCAGTCCGGAATCGGCATGGTCGCGGGGTCGATCTCCGCGAGCGCGCCCATCTCCGCGACGGTCACGGTGCCACCCGATTTCTTGAGGAACCGCGCGCGCATGATCGCGTCCACATAGACCTCGTTGTCACGAACGAACCGCTGCTCGACATACATCGCCTTGTCGTCGAAACCGATCATCTTCGTCTCGAGCGTGTACCGCTCCCACAGGCGCAGCGAGCGCCGGTAGGTGACGCTCACACTCGCCGCAACCGGGTACCAGCCCAACCGGCTCAACTGCTGCCATTTGCCGCTGCGGATCATGAGGTCCATGCGACCGAGATCCATCAGCGACAGATAGATGCCGTTGTTGACATGGCCGAGCAGGTCGAGATCGCCCGGCATCACCCGCATGCGAACCCGCCCCACCTCTCGAAAGTCTTTCAGTGGTTTTCGCCGGCTCGTGATCATCATCAGGAGGGTGCGCAGCAGCATATTCACCCCGGCAACGGTAGTAACCCTCCAGCGATTGTCCGAAGTCGCTGTACATCCTCTACAGCTATGGTGCTGGGATGCGAGTATCTCGTCGTTGGCTGTCGATGATTTGTGCGATTGCCGTCGCGCTGACGCTCGCTGGATGCGCGGCCGAGGGTTCGATCGCACCGCTGCCGACGGGTGCTGGATTCGACTATCAGCTGGGCGGGAGCTACCCGGCGCCGGCTGGTGTGACGATCCTCACCCGCGACAGCACTGCGCAGCCCGTCGCGGGCCTCTACAACATTTGCTACGTGAACGGCTTCCAGACGCAGGGCGGCGACAAGAGTTTCTGGCTCACGAAGCATCCGAACCTCGTTCTGCGGTCCGCCTCCGGCAAGCCCGTCTTCGACGCCGGATGGCCAGACGAGATGATCCTTGATGTGTCGACGGCGGCGAAGCGCACGAACATCACGGCCGTGATGGATGCCACCATCGATCGCTGCCGTGCCAAGGGATTCCAGGCGATCGAGTTCGACAACCTCGACTCCTACTCCCGGTCGCATCATGCCTTTACGCTGGCGAGCAATATCGCCGCAGCGAAACTGTTCGTGGAGCGGGCTCACGCCGACGGACTCGCTGCCGCCCAGAAGAACACGGCCGAGCTGGGATCGCGCGGGCGCGACCAGGTTCACTTCGACTTCGCTGTCGCCGAGGAGTGTTACCGCTACACCGAGTGCGCCGCCTACACGAAGGTCTATGGAGCACGCGTTCTCGACATCGAGTACACGGATGACCTCCGTGGCACGTTCGCGCACGACTGCGCCGCGGCGAGCATCCCGCCGATGACGATCCTGCGCGATCGGGACCTGCTGCCGAGGGGCGCTACGGGTTACGTGTACCAGCGGTGCTAGCGCGAGCGATGCGCAGGGATGGTCATCCGCGGTCCGCGCATGGGCGCGCGAATTCCGGTCGCCTCGATGAGCCGCATGACCCGTTGGCGATGACCGGCATACGGGGCAAGTAGCTCGAGCATGCCGTCGTCATCGACGGCTCTCCCGATCAGGGCGTAACCGACGATGGACGGCAGGTGGTAGTCCCCGACACTGGGGGAATCGGGATCACCGTGCGAGCGCTGCGTCGTCTCCGCGGCGGTCCAGACACCCACGCCAACCACTGTGCGCAGCTTCGCCGCCACCTCCACGCCGCCGCGGCCAACTGTGAGCGTTCGTTCCAGCGACTCCGCCACCGCGCAGGCACGCATCGCGGTGTCCGAGCGCTGCGGCGTCACGCCAGCCTTGTGCCATTCCCAGGACGGGATGCGTCGCCAGACCTGCGCGGTCGGAAACACCCGCATCCCCTGCGGCGCTGGCCCGGGCGCCTCGGCGCCGAATTTGGTCAGGAGCACTCGCCAGGAGTGCCGCGCCTCGATGCTGGTCACCTTCTGCTCGATGATCGCGGCCATCAGGGCCTCGAACACCGCATTTGTTCGAGTGAGTCGAAGGCCGGGCATCCCGCGCAGGATCTCCCGCAGATAGGGGTGCGGGCTGAGGTCGAGCTCACTCCAGTCGTCGCCGTCGCCGCACAACTCGGGGACGCCGGCGATCGCGTGCGCAGCTCCCGGCCCCCAGGCCGTCGCGGAAATCTGGTCGCCGCGCTGAACAAGGTGCAGTGTCGCGGGCCCAACCGGGGTGTTTGTGGTGCGCCACAGTTCTGCGCCGACCCAGCGATGCGTCGGATCCCAGGCTCCCCGGATCAGCGGCGCCATCGTCTGCCTCAGATTGATCGGAGACCTCGGCCGGTACACGGTCGCGAGCATCTCCATGCAGGAACCCTAACCCGGAGCCAGCGACAAAGTTAGGGTTGGGGGGTGAGCGTGCCCAAGATCCTGCTGTTCTACCTCTTCACGCCGCTCGCCGACCCCGACGCCGTGCGTCTGTGGCAGCGCGACCTGTGCGAATCGCTGGGGCTCAAGGGGCGCATCCTGATTTCGAAGGACGGCATCAACGGCACGGTCGGCGGCGAGCTGAAGGATGTCAAGAAGTACGTTCGAAAAACCCGCCAGTACCCGGCCTTCAAGTCGATCGACTTCAAATGGGGAGAGGGCAGCAAAGGCAACGGCGGCGACTTTCCGCGGCTCAGCGTCAAAGTTCGCGATGAGCTGGTGAGCTTTGGGGCACCGGGCGAACTCACCGTCAACGAGCACGGCATAGCGGGCGGCGGCGCGAGGCTTACCCCCGAGCAACTTCACGAACTGGTCGCGGCAAAGCAGGTGACGTTCTTCGACGGTCGCAACTCGTTCGAGGCGGAGATCGGCCGGTTCCGGGATGCCGTCGTGCCTGACGTCGAAAACACCCGCGACTTTGTTGCCGAACTGGATCGCGGCGCCTACGACCACCTGAAGAACGAACCCGTCGTCACCTACTGCACGGGCGGCATCCGCTGCGAGGTGCTCTCGAGCCTCATGATCAATCGCGGCTTCCGCGAGGTGTACCAACTCGACGGCGGCATCGTGACCTACGGCGAGACCTTCGCCGACCAGGGACTCTGGGAGGGCTCCCTCTACGTGTTCGATGAGCGCAAGGCCATCCAATTCAGCGACAGTGCCCTGGTGATCGGCCACTGCTATGTCTGCGGTGAGCCCACGTCCCGCATGGAGAATTGCGGCGATCTCGCCTGCAGAACCCAGTTGGTGGTGTGCGACGAGCACGCGTCTGCGACCGCGTGCGCGGAGCACTCTGCGGTTTCGGGCAAGATAAAGGTATGAGAATAGGCATCCTCACGAGCGGTGGCGACGCCCCCGGCCTCAATGCGGTCATTCGTGGGGCCGTGCTTACCGGGATCAAAGTCCACGCGCTGGATTTTGTCGGCTTTCGTAACGGCTGGCGTGGCGTCATCGAGGGCGACATCATTCACCTTGGGCGCGATGAAGTAAAAGGCATTAGCAAGCAGGGCGGCACGATTCTCGGCACTTCGCGCACTAATCCGTTCGAAGCAGACGGCGGTGTTGAGCGGGTGAATGCCGTCATGTCCGAAAATGGCATCGACGCGATCATCGCGATCGGCGGTGAGGGAACTCTGGCTGCCGCGAAGCGGCTCACCGACGAGGGCGTAAGAATCGTCGGAGTCCCGAAAACGGTCGACAACGACCTCGACGCAACCGACTACTCCTTCGGATTCGACACTGCGGTGCAGATCGCGACCGAGGCAATGGACCGTCTGCGCACGACCGGAGACGCGCACGACCGGTGCATGGTCGCCGAGGTGATGGGTCGTCACGTCGGTTGGATCGCGCTGCACTCCGGAATGGCGGCGGGAGCTCATGTCATCCTCATCCCAGAGCGCAAGACCTCGGTCGAGCAGATCTGCAAGTGGGTCAGTGAGGCCCACGACCGCGGCCGCGCACCGCTCGTCGTCGTTGCCGAGGGATTCGCACTCGACACCATGGATGACGCCCACTCCGAGCGCGGACTGGACGCCTTCGGGCGTCCCCGACTCGGCGGCATCGGCGAATTGCTCGCACCGATCATCGAGCAGCAAACCGGCATTGAGACTCGCGCCACGACGCTCGGTCACATCCAGCGCGGCGGCACGCCGTCGGCGTTCGACCGGGTGCTCGCGACTCGACTGGGCATGGCCGCGATGCGGTCAGTCGTCGAGGGACACTGGGGTCGCATGGTCGCCCTTCGCGGCACGGAGATTGTTCATGTCCCGTTCGCGGATGCGCTCGGCAAACTCAAGACGGTCCCGGATGATCGCTACGAAGAGGCGCGCGTTCTCTTCGGCTAGTTCGCACTGGGAGTGAATATGGCACGGGCGCTGCAGGTCACGAAGGACGACGACGGTACCGTCTCCGTCGCCTTGCGCGCCGACCTGACGGATGCCGACCTCGGCACCGGCGACGTCACTGTCGACATCGAGTGGTCGGGTATCAACTACAAAGACGGCCTCGCTCTCGCAGGAAGCCCCGGCGTCATGCGCACCAGTCCCCTCATCCCGGGCATCGATTTCGTCGGCACGGTCGTAACTTCGCAGTCTCCGCGTTGGAAGACTGGGGACGCGGTCATCCTGAACGGCTGGGGTATCGGCGAGACACGGAACGGTGGCCTGGCGGATCGGGCGGTGGTCGACGGCGAGTGGCTAGTCGCGCTACCGAGCCGCATCTCTGCGCAGCGCGCGGCCGCTATTGGCACGGCGGGCTTCACTGCGGCGCTCTCCGTGCTCGCACTCGGAAACGCCGACGGCGACATCCTCGTGACCGGGGCATCGGGGGGTGTCGGCTCGATCGCAATCGCGCTGCTCTCGGCACTGGGTCGCACCGTCATCGCCTCCACCGGCAGCCCCGAACATCGGGAGTACCTTCTCGGGCTCGGCGCGAGCGACACGATAGATCGATCGGAGCTCGAGACTCTGGGGCGGCCGCTGCAAAAGCAACGCTGGAATGGCGTGATCGATTCGGTTGGCGGAACCACGCTGGCGAATGCACTCGCACAGACGAACTACGGCGGCATCGTTACGGCCTGCGGACTCGTCGGGGGCAGCGATCTACCGACAACTGTCATGCCGTTCATCCTGCGAGGAGTGACCCTTGCCGGCATCAACTCGGTCGAGTGCCCTCGACCCCAGCGTGAGGCCGCTTGGGCGTTGCTCACTCGCGACCTCGACCTAGAACTGCTGGACTCGCTCACGACGTCCATCGCTCTCGATGGCGCAATCGAAGCCGGTGCAGCGATTCTGCGCGGAGAACTGCGCGGTCGTACCGTGGTCGACGTTCGCGCTTGAGCCGCCGCGGGCTCATCCCGTGTCAAACTAACGCTCATGAGCCTCGTACTTCTAGTTATCGCAATTGTGTTTGCCGCGCTCGCCGCGCTCCTTCACGTCTTCATTTTCGTGATGGAGAGCGTGCTCTGGATGCGCCCCGCTACGTGGAAACGCTTCGGTCTTAAATCTCAGGAGGAGGCCGCGATCATCCGTCCTATGGCGCTCAACCAGGGGTTCTACAACCTGTTTCTTGCAATCGGAATCTTTGTCGCGTTCGTTCTGCTCCCTCATGCGTCGCTCTATGGCGCCGGCGTGATGCTCCTGTTGTTCTGCTGTGCGAGCATGCTGGCGGCCGCCCTCGTGCTGATCATCTCGAACCCGAAGTTGGCTCGCGCTGCGCTGACGCAGGGGGTATTTCCCCTGATCGCCGTGATTGCGCTGGCCATTTTGGGAGTAACGATTGTGACCGGTACGGCGTAAAGTCGCCTCATCTGGGTGAGGGGGTCCCGCATGCGCCTACGCGCCGCTGCACTCGTTGTCGCCCTGGTCGGCGCGCTGGTCGGCATTGGTCAGCCCCTTGCTGCGAGCGCCACCGTAGCTACAGCGCCCACTCCGGTGGTGGTCGGGAACAAGCTTGTCGACAGTCGCACGAACACGACCTGGGTTCCACACGGCGCGAACTGGCCGAGCTTCGAGTACGCGTGCAGCGAGGGCTGGGCATATTCGCAGGCGGACGACACCGCTGCTGCCGCCGCGGCGATGCAGTCGTGGGGCATTAACACGGTTCGGGTGCCACTGAACCAAAACTGCTGGCTGGGCTCTGACGCGTCCGACTATGGAACTGCCACCGGATATCGTGCCGCCGTCGCTGCGTGGGTGGGCATCCTGAACGCCCATGGAATTGTGGTCATCCTGGACCTGCACTGGAGCGCCCCGACGGGTCAGCACGCCCTGGGGCAGTGGCCCATGGCCGACTCGAATTCAATTCCCTTCTGGACGAGTGTCGCGACCGCGTACGCCGGTAATCCGTCGATCATCTTTGACGCCTTCAACGAGCCGTATTCGATCTGGAACAACGCGACAAACTCCTACTCTTTCCAGCTGACCTGGAACTGCTGGCAGAACGGCGGCTGTCAGGCACCCCTCGTCACCACGAACCAGGTACCGGTCACGGGGGCGGGCGCAGGCACATTCACGGTCGTTGGGATGTCGCAGTTGGTGACCGCGATCCGTGCCGGCGGCGCGGCCCAGCCGATCATGCTGGGCGGGCTGAATTACAGCAACGACCTCTCCGGATGGTTGGCACACAAGCCGTCGGACTCGCAACTCGTCGTCTCCTGGCACAACTACCCCGGGCAGGATTCATGCGGCTACACGGCCGCCTGTTGGAATGCGGCGACCTCATCCGTTGCGACGTCGGTTCCCATCATTACTGGAGAGTTCGGAGAGACGGATGGTGGAAGCACGTCGATGACGTCGTACATGATCTGGGCGGACTCGAAGGGCATCGGCTACCTGCCGTGGGCTTGGTGGAACGCCGACGATGTCTCAGGTGATGCCGCGCTGTACGCGCTTTTCCAGGGAACCGACTTCGCCCCGCACGCGCCCACCGGCACGAATTACAAGGCTCACCTCACGACGCTTCTTCCGCGCAGCTATCACACGCTCCCCGCGCCCATGACCGCGCCGCCGTTGCAAACGAGTTTGGCACCACAGTCCGCAGCGATGACACCGACGACGCCCGCCGAGGTTCGACCCATCTCGGCTCCGCAACTCCAGCAACTGATTCTGAGTAGCCAGCGCGACTTCCGGATCTCGACGGGTTAAGCAGTCGCGGCCGCAGCCGCCTTCGCCGCAGCAGGCAGCGCATTCAGGATGCGGTCGACCGCAACCGAGTCGTGTGCTGCGGAGACAAACCACGCCTCGAACACCGAGGGCGGAAGTGACACTCCGGCGTCGAGCATGGCGTGGAA
>JADGOT010000091.1 GCA_017882805.1 Glaciihabitans sp.
GCGCTTGCGCAGGCGGATGTCGGCGTTGCCATGAACACCGGAACCTCGGCGGCAAAAGAGGCAGGCAACATGGTCGACCTCGACTCCGACCCCACGAAGTTGATCGACATTGTCGGCATCGGAAAACAGCTGCTCATCACTCGTGGCGCCCTGACGACGTTCTCGATAGCGAACGACGTTGCGAAGTACTTCGCCATCATTCCGGCCATGTTCGTCGCGAGCTATCCGGGTCTGCGAGCGCTGAACTTCATGGTCCTGCACACACCTCAGTCGGCGATCCTGTCTGCCGTGGTGTTCAACGCCATCATCATCATCGCGCTGATTCCGCTCTCGCTTCGCGGCGTGAAATATCGGCCAATGTCGGTCTCCAGGATCCTGGGTCGCAATCTCTGGATCTACGGGGTCGGTGGGCTTATCGCCCCCTTCATCGGCATCAAGCTGATCGACCTCCTGATCTCAGTCATCCCGGGCTTTTGAGCCGCGCGGCATACACAGAGCAATAGACAAGAAACGGAACAAAGACAATGAGTTCAGTTCGCGGCACGACCAGGCAATACTGGGTCGCAATTCGTTCGATGATCATCTTTACGGTAGCTCTCGGCATCCTGTATCCACTCCTTATCACTGGCATCGGGCTGCTTGCCCCTGCTCAGGCGAATGGGTCGCAAGTCACGGCAAACGGAAAATCGGTTGGTTCAGCCCTCCTCGGCCAGAGCTTCACCGACAAGAAGGGCAACGCCCTCGCGGAGTGGTTCCAGTCCCGGCCGTCGGCCGCAGGCACTGGCTATGACGCGGGCGCCTCGAGTGGAAGCAACCAGGGCACCGAAAGCGCCACTCTGATCAAGGCAATCAAACAGCGGTCGGCAGCAATCGCGAAGGACGATGGCGTTGATCCGGCATCGATCCCCGCGGACGCGCTCACAGCCTCGGCCTCGGGTCTGGATCCGGCTATCAGCCCCGCCTACGCACGGTTGCAAATCAATCGAGTTGCTGCAGCACGGCATCTTCCGGTTTCCGAGGTCACAAAGCTCGTAAACTCCTTCGTTGTCGGTCGCGAGCTTGGTTACATCGGTGATCCGACTGTCAACGTTCTTGAGTTGAATATCGCACTGTCGAAGCTGAAGGGTTAGAAGCATGAAGAAGGGGCGGCTCCGTGTGCTCCTCGGAGCCGCCCCCGGCGTGGGCAAAACCTACGCGATGCTCGAAGAGGGAGCGCGGCTAAAACACGAGGGCAAAGATATTGTCGTCGCGGTCGTAGAAACCCACGGGCGTGCCTTCACCGCGGCGCTCCTCGATGGACAAGAAGTTCTTCCCCGCAAGGTCGTCTCGCACCGGGGAATCGAATTGACTGAGATGGATCTGGACGCCCTGATCGCCCGCCATCCGGACGTTGCCCTGGTCGATGAACTCGCCCACACGAACGCTCCCGGGTCCCAGAACGAAAAGCGCTGGCAGGACGTTCAAAGCATTCTCGATGCCGGAATCGACGTGATCTCGACGGTGAACGTCCAGCACATTGAATCGCTGAGAGATGTCGTCGAGCAGATCACCGGAGCGCCACAGCGCGAAACCATTCCCGACTCCGTGCTTCGCGCCGCGGACCAGATCGAAGTCATCGACCTCGCTCCGCAGTCGCTGCGCGACCGACTCGCCGAGGGTCACGTGTACCCCGCGAATCGGATTGACGCCGCACTATCGAACTACTTTCGTCTCGGCAACCTCACTGCGCTGCGCGAGCTCGCGCTTCTGTGGCTCGCGGACGAAGTTGACATCGCGCTCAAGGCCTACCGAACCGAAAAGGGCATCGACAGCAAGTGGGAAGCGCGCGAACGAGTGGTTGTCGCGCTCACTGGCGGTCCCGAGGGCGAAACCCTCATTCGACGTGGCGCCCGAATCGCCGCGCGATCCGCGGGCGGTGAACTGATCGCTGTGCACATCACCAGTCAGGATGGGCTCGCTGACGCCTTCCCCGGTGCTCTCGCTGCACAGCGGGCTCTCACCGAGAAACTTGGTGGCACCTACCACCAGGTCATCGGTGACGACATCCCCCGTGCGCTGGTCGATTTCGCAAAGGGTGCGAATGCAACCCAACTCGTCATTGGCGTCAGCCGCCGCAGCCGAGCAGCGGCGGCATTCAGCGGCCCTGGAACCGCAGCGACCGTGATCCGCGAATCTGGCAACATTGACGTCCATATCGTCAACCATGCTGCCGCAGGAGGGCGATTCGCACTTCCGCACTTGGGTGGCGCACTGACAATTCGACGAAGAATCATCGGGTTCGTCGTTGCATTGGTTGGTGGTCCACTCGTCACCGCCGGCTTGTTTGCGTTCAGAAGCGCGGACTCCATTTCCGCGGACGTACTGGGATTCCAGCTTCTCGTCGTCGGGGTCGCTCTGATCGGAGGAATCTGGCCTGCTCTGTTTGCTGCGGTTCTCTCCGGGCTCACGTTGGACTTCCTCTTTGTGAAGCCCTACCTGAGCATCACAATCGCCTCGCCTCTCCACTTCCTCACGCTGGTTCTCTATGTCCTCAATGCACTGCTCGTCAGCTATGTCGTGGACCAGGCGGCTCGCCGTACACGTCTGGCGCTGCGTGCGCAGGGCGAATCTCAACTGCTAGCGACGATCACCGGCAGCGTTTTCCGGGGTCAGGATGCTCTTGAAGCCCTCGTCACTCGCACCCGTGAGGCGTTCGCGTTGAAGGGGGTGCGACTACTGGTCGGGGACGAGGTGATCTTCCTCGACGGTGACACCGATGGTGAGCCCGTCGCATCGATCCCTGCGGGCGAACGCGGCACTCTCGAGCTGTTCGGCGGCGATCTGCAAGCGTCTGAGCGTCGATTGTTGAGCGTGATTGCCGCGCAGATCGATGCCGCACTCGAATACCGCGACCTGTCCGAGACAGCAAAGGAAATTGGGCCCCTTACAGAGAACGACCGGATGAGGAGCGCACTACTCGCGGCCGTTGGCCACGATCTGCGCCGTCCGCTCGCGGCGGCTACCGCTGCAGTTACCGGCCTCCGCTCCCGCGGCATGAAATGGTCCGAGGGTGACCGCGACGAGTTGTTGGCCACCGCGCAGGAAAGTCTGGAGTCCCTTTCCGCTCTGGTGACGAATCTCTTGGACGTGAGCCGATTGCAAGCCGGCTCGCTAGCGGTCTCCGCCTTCTCCATCGACGTCGCGGATGTTGTGCTTCCCGCTCTCGATGAGTTAGGCCTCGGCCCAGGCGACGTGGAACTTGACCTCCCCTCTGACCTCCCGCCGATTGTCGCTGACCCCGGATTGCTCCAACGGGTAATCGTGAACCTGCTTGACAATGCGAAACGCTTTTCCCCGCCTGAGCACCGTGTGCGGGTCTCGGCGAGCACATTCGCAGGCAGCGTCGAAATCAGAATCGTCGATGAAGGACCTGGCATACCGGACGATCGCCGCAACGAAATTTTTGTCCCGTTTCAGCGTCTCGGTGATACGGACAATCTCACCGGGCTGGGGCTGGGACTTGCGCTCTCGAAGGGGTTCACGGAGGGGATGGGCGGCACTCTCGAGGCCGAAGAGACGCCCGGCGGCGGGCTGTCCATGGTGATCAGCCTTCCAGCCAACGAGAACAAGGACAGGGGTTGACGGTGAGATGCGAATCTTGATCGCGGACGACGACCCACAAATCCTCCGTGCTCTGAAGGTCACGCTGCGTGCTCGCGGTTACGAAATCATTACGGCAGACGACGGGGCTCAGGCGCTGGAGATGGCAGCGAGCCACCGTCCGGACCTCGTGATGCTCGACCTTGGAATGCCCAAACTCGACGGCGTCGAAGTCATCGAGGGCCTCCGCGGCTGGACACAGGTCCCCATCCTTGTGGTTTCGGGGCGCAGTGATGCTGCCGACAAGGTCGATGCCTTGGACGCCGGCGCAGATGACTACGTGACCAAACCATTCGCAATTGACGAGCTCCTCGCGCGCATCAGGGCGCTGACACGAAGAGTCGTGAACCCTGGCGACGACCCGATAATCGAATTTGGGGAGGTCAGCGTCGATTTCACGGCCAAGCAGATCATGAAGCGGAATAAGACCAAGCGGGAGCCGATTCGACTGACACCCACCGAGTGGAAAATCCTGGACATTCTCGTGCACAACCCCGGCAAACTCGTCACCCGAGAGGACCTCCTGACGCAAATCTGGGGACCGTTTCACACGAAGGACACCGGCTACCTGCGACTTTACCTCGCGCAGCTACGCAAGAAGCTCGA
>JADGOT010000092.1 GCA_017882805.1 Glaciihabitans sp.
ATCTGCACGCGTTCGCGCTCCGGGTCGGAGGCGGGGAGCCCGCCTCTCGCCTTAATGCGACCGACCTGTTGCGTGAACTTGAACCGTTCGGCGAGCATGTGCACGATGGCCGCGTCGATGTTGTCGATGCTGAGCCGGATGGCCGTCAGCTCGTCCATCACGTCGGGGACCGTGGCATCCGGTTTCGTCGGTTCCATGAGACGAATCTAGTCGGTCACCGGTCTACCGCTCGCGGTACTTCACCGGCTGATCCCCCCACTTGGCGAGCTTGGCCTGAAGTCCGGCACGAACATCCGGCCACTCGTCGATCAGGATCGAAAACACAACTGTGTCGCGCCAGCTCCCGTCCGCCCGAAGCATGTCCCGCCGAACAACACCCTCACGAACACCGCCTATGCCCGCAATGGCGGCTTGCGAGCGTTCGTTCAGGATGTCCGTCTGAATCTTCACTCGACCAAACCCTGAGTCGAAAGCCAGCCCAAGAAGCAGGAGCTTCGCCTCCGCGTTCACCTGGCTGCCCCAGACGCGCGGATCGTATGCGGTGTGACCGATGTGGGTGTGCTCTCGCGGTTCGTCAAAATCCTGCATGGTCGACGTACCAAGAGCCACCCCGTCAAGGTCACCGCCCACAGCGCGGATCAGATACGGATTCTGGTCCCAGCGGTAGTAATCGATCGCCCACGGGACGAAGTCCTCGACCCGCGCCCGATAGCCCTCTGGCCCGCGGCCGTATCCCTGCTCGAAGACCACTGGCTGCCCAATGGCGCTGTGCAACTCGGGCAGAAGCGTCTCGGTTAACGGTTCGAGCCGAATGAACTTGCCTTCGATAATTGCGGGCAGCGGTCGCGTTGCGGTCATCCGATCATCTTGCCAGTGCATGCGTGCCACGATGGTTTCATGACAAGTACCACGGACTTTGAAACGGCGGCGCACTCCTTTCTTGATCTCGTTGCCGAGGTCAAGGTGTCCCAGTGGGGCGAACCCGCGCTGGGTGTTTGGGATGTCCGTAGCCTCGTTGGCCACACGTCCCGGGCCATCCTGACCGTCGAGCAATACCTGCTGGCCGAGCCCGCCCCAGCGGTCACGGCGCCGGATGCCGAGTCGTACTACGCGACCGTTTTCACCGAGTACACGGACAATGACGCGATCGCTGCGCGCGGCGTTGAAGCGGGCAAGGCGCTGAACGAAAACTCCGGTGCGGAGTTCGAGGCGACGCTCGAGCGCGCCCTCGCGCTGATTGAGAAAAACGGACCAGATCGGGTGGTCGCAATCGGCCCGATCGGCATCCCGCTGGGCGAATACTTGCGCACCAGGGTCTTCGAACTGGTCGTGCACTGCATGGACATCGCCCGGGCAACAAACCAGGAGCACGGTATCCCCGCGGATGTTGTGGCCAACGTCGCAGATCTGGCGGCTCGTGTAGCCGTGCGCAAAGGTGATGGTGAGGCAATCCTGTTTGCGCTGACTGGTCGCCGACCGCTTCGGCCGAGGTACAGCATCCTGTAGCGGAATTCCGCGGCGAAATAGAGCATTGAGTACTCATGCGCCTGCGCGGGGCGCGTCACTACCCTGTCGGACATGACCTTTTACACTGCCCCGACGCCAGCTAGCTCCGAGCCGGCAGCGCCCAAACCCGTCAGCTTCATTTCGCGCCCAATCGTCAAACTCCTGGCGTACGTCGCCTCGTGGTTCCTGTTTTCGGCAAGCTTCGCCCTCCTTGGCTACTCGATTGTCGGCGTCATGTCCGTTGGTGGCACCTGTGCCAGCGGCAACACTCCCTATGTCATCGCGACTCCCTGCCCCGAGAGCGCCGTCGTGTTCCTGCCCTGGGTGATCTTCACCGGGCTGATCGCGGTCGGTATCGCCGTCGGTTTGGCCAATGG
The DNA here is from genome assembly GCA_017882805.1 of Glaciihabitans sp. GTDB lineage: Bacteria > Actinomycetota > Actinomycetes > Actinomycetales > Microbacteriaceae > Galbitalea. Next base: position 1,884 of record JADGOT010000092.1, read on the forward strand.
CATTGGCTTCCAACTGCGTGTGTGGGCATGGCCGATCCTGTTCGGCGTCCTCGGCGGGCTGTTCCTGCTCTCTGCGCAGGTGGTTGGCTACCTGATCGGCGCGATGTTTATCATCATGGCGCTGGTGCCGCTCATCATCGAGTTGCGCGCAAGCGTGCAGCGCGTCTTCCTCGGCAGTTTCAACATCTTCGGACAACAGTTCCAGGAGGGGCCAAAGGCGCAACCATCGTTCTCATCGCGCAAGATGCCGAACCCGCCGGATGCGGTCAAACCCGGCATCGGCGACTGGGCGGTAGGGTTCCTTGGCTGCGTGATTCCAGCGGTCGCCGGACTCTACGTTGCGACGATTTGGGTCGCTGCGCTCTCCGCGAGCGCCGGCTAAGGGCTTCTCGTCAGTCGAGGAGGTCGTGACGCGCAACGATGGCCTCGCGATCAGGTCCTACGCCAATCGCCGAGATCCTCGAACCGCTGATCGCCTCGACCGCGAGCACGTAGTCCTGCGCGTTCTTGGGCAGGTCCTCGAATACTCGAGCCCCGGAGATGTCTTCACTCCAACCGGGGAAGTTTTCGTAGATCGGCACCGCGTGGTGAAAGTCGGTCTGCGAGACCGGGATCTCTTCGACCCGTTCGCCATCGACCTCGTAGGCGACGCACACCGGAATCTCCTTGAGTCCTGTGAGCACATCAAGCTTGGTCATTACGAAGTCGGTGATGCCGTTGATGCGCGCTGCATAGCGCGCGACCGGTGCGTCGTACCACCCGGTGCGACGCGGTCGTCCGGTGGTGGTGCCGAACTCGAAGCCCCTTGCACGCAACCACTCGCCTGACTCGTCAAGCAGCTCGGTCGGGAAGGGTCCCGCGCCGACGCGGGTGGTGTACGCCTTGACGATTCCGATAACGCGGTCGATTCGGCCCGGGCCGATGCCCGACCCGGTCGACGCTCCGCCTGCCGTCGAATTGGATGACGTCACGAACGGGTACGTTCCGTGGTCGACATCCAGCATTGTCGCCTGGCCGCCCTCGAAGACGACGGTCTTGCCGGCGTCGAGCGCCTGGTTCAATAGCAGGCCGGTGTCGGCAACCATGGGCCGCAGTCGCTCGGCGTAGGACAGAAGATCATCGACGATCTCGTCGACTGTGATCGCACGACGGTTGTAGAGCTTCACCAGCAGCTGGTTCTTCGAGTGCAGCGCACCCTCGACCTTCTGCCGCAGGATGTTCTCGTCGAACAGATCCTGGATCCGGATGCCGACCCGGTTGATCTTGTCGGCGTACGACGGCCCGATTCCGCGGCCCGTCGTGCCAATCTGGCGACTTCCGAGAAAGCGCTCGGTCACCTTGTCGAGCGTGCGGTGGTACTGGGTGATGACGTGAGCGTTGGCGCTCACCACCAGCTTCGAGGTGTCGACTCCGCGAGCGTTTAGCGCATCGATCTCATCGAACAGCACTTCGATGTCGATCACGACACCGTTCGCGATGACCGGAACGACGCCCTCTGTCAGGATGCCGCTGGGCAGAAGGTGCAGCGCATACTTCTCATCGCCGACAACGACCGTGTGTCCGGCGTTGTTGCCGCCGTTGAACTTGACGACGTAGTCGATGCGGCTCCCGAGCAGGTCTGTTGCCTTGCCCTTGCCCTCGTCGCCCCATTGGGCGCCAATGATGACGACTGCTGGCATGGCCCATCTCCGTAACTAATTGGCGGGGATTACACCCCAGTCTATCGTCCCGTCAGTGAGCGTGCTGCGTTACCCAGGCGTGCATGGCCACCGCCGCGGCAGCAGATGCGTTGAGGCTCCGGGTGGATCCGTACTGCGTGATCTCGACCACTGCATCCGCAGCCGAGACTGCTTCCGCACTGAGACCCGGTCCTTCCTGACCGAACAACAGGATGCATGCCTCGGGGAGAGCGAACGTCTCGATCGGAACGGATCCCGGCACGTTGTCGATTGCGATGATCGGCAAGCTGTGCGCGTGCGCCCACTCGGCAAAATCCTCGACCGTCGCGTGATGAAGGACGTGCTGGTACCGGTCGGTGACCATCGCGCCGCGCTTGTTCCAGCGCCGACGCCCGATGATGTGCACGGTCTCCGCTGCGAACGCGTTAGCAGTGCGCACGATGGACCCGATATTCATGTCGTGCTGCCAATTCTCAATCGCGACGGCGAACGGGTGCCGGTGCTGATCGAGGTCCGCGACAATCGCCGCGATAGTCCAGTAGCGATAGCGATCGATCACGTTGCGTGAGTCTCCGTGAGCGAGCAGCTCGCGGTCGTACCGGGGGTCATCCGGCAACTCGCCCCGCCACGGCCCGACGCCGTTGGTCGACAACTCGTTGCTCGGGTTGGGGATCGCGTCGGTCACTCCACGAGGGTAGTCCTCCCCACGAAAGAGCCCGGCGCTGTTAATCTTGCGAGCATGCCGCTTCCGACGCCTCTGTGGACGCCCGAGAGCGACAACCTCGTCATTCTCGGCGACAACCTCGAGGTGGCAGCGCAGCTCCCCGACGAATCCTTCCGGTTGATCTACCTCGACCCGCCGTTCAACACAGGGCGAAAGCAGAGCCGGCAAACCCTGACGACGACGCGCGCGGCCGGCGGATCACGTGTCGGCTTCAAGGGCCAGACCTACGACACGGTCAAGGGCACGCTCTATTCCTACAACGACGACTTCGCCGACTACTGGGAGTTTTTGGAGCCACGTCTTGAGCAGGCCTGGCGGCTGCTGGATGACCGTGGCACCCTCTACCTGCACCTCGACTATCGGGAGGTGCACTACGCGAAGGTCGCGCTCGACGCCCTCTTCGGTCGCGACAGTTTTCTCAATGAGATCATCTGGGCCTACGACTACGGTGCGAAATCGGCCGGCCGCTGGCCCGCCAAGCACGACACGATCCTCGTCTACGTGAAGAATCCGAAGAACTACTTCTTCGACAACGCAACTGTGGACCGGGAGCCTTACATGGCTCCCGGGCTGGTGAGTGCAGAGAAGGTGGCTCGGGGCAAACTTCCGACCGACGTCTGGTGGCACACCATCGTCTCGACGAACGGTAAGGAACGAACGGGCTACGCGACACAGAAGCCCGAGGGCGTGCTGCGCAGGATTGTCGCGGCTTCGAGTGCCGAGGGTGATTGGGTACTCGACTTCTTCGCGGGCAGCGGCACCACTGCATCCGTCGCAGACAAACTTGGGCGGCGCTTTGTTGTCGTTGATCAGAATCCGGACGCGGTCGCCATCATCGCTAAACGCCTGGGCGACCGAGCCCGTTACATCCCTTAGATACCATGGGCGCATGACGAACCGAAGCGACGTCGAGTGCTGGCTCACCGACATGGACGGCGTTCTCGTGCACGAGAACCAGCCTGTGCCGGGCGCGTCCGAGTTGCTTCAGCAATGGCGGGACCAGGACAAGCCGTACCTCGTGCTCACCAACAACTCGATCTTCACGCCGCGCGATCTGAGCGCACGCCTCCGGGCATCCGGGCTCGTCGTTCCCGAAGACCGAATCTGGACCTCGGCGCTCGCGACCGCCGACTTTCTCGCGGCGCAGATCCCCGGGGGATCCGCGTTCGTGATTGGTGAATCCGGGATGACGACAGCGCTGCACGAAGCCGGATTCGTGATGACCGAGAACGCACCCGACTATGTCGTGATCGGTGAGACGCGCAACTACTCGTTCGAGGCAATCACCAAGGCCATCCGCCTGATCGTCGACGGGTCACGATTCATCGTGACCAACCCGGATGCGACCGGACCGAGCCAGGATGGTCCGATGCCCGCGACGGGCGCGGTCGCCGCACTCATCAGCAAGGCAACCGGCAAGGAGCCATACGTTGTCGGCAAGCCCAACCCCATGATGTTCCGCTCTGCCATGAACAAGATCGGTGCGCACTCGGAAAACACCGGCATGATTGGCGATCGCATGGATACCGACATCGTGGCCGGGATCGAGGCCGGCCTTCACACCGTGCTGGTGCTCACGGGTATCAGCGATCGTGCGGAGATCGAGAGGTACCCGTTCCGCCCCAACGAGGTGCTGAACAGTGTCGCCGATCTGATCGAGCGATACCCGGTCGAGTCCGAAGCGTAGCGACCTACTGGGTCTTCGCAACCGCGAGGTCTCCGGGTAGGTTGCCCCCCGAAACTCGGTCAACGAAGCAGTAGTACGTGCGATCACCCGACAGCCAGCTCGCGGTGTTCGGCGGGTAACTAAAGCTGACCTGCAGGTCGGTCACACTCACCGCGGCGGTGTAGTTGATCGCCGTTGGGGCGCTACACAGCGAAGTGATCTCTTTCTGGAAGTCTGGTGCGGTTGGATATTTTGAGTCTGAACCGTCAGGCAGCTTGCCCTTGAATACCATCTCGGCATCGTGATCGGCGGTGCAGGCGACCACAGTGAAGGTGAGCGCCCACGCAGTACTGAAGGGCTGGATGCACTCACCACCCTGGAGTGCGGTCCACTGTTGCTGTCCCGGTGTGGCTGGCCCGCCGGTGCCCGCAGGGGTCGGCGTCGACGAGGCACCCGGGGTGCTCTTGACGACGGGAGCGACAGCGGCTGCGGCGCCAAGATGGTGCCCAAGGAAGTACAGCCCCACCAGGATGAGCGCTGCGAGGAGACCGGCCGCGATACCCAAAAGCACCTTCTGGGATCGGGGAAGGGGTTCGCGAGGTTCACGATCCAGTGTTGATTCGTCCGGTCCGATCGGTGGTGCCTGAATGGTTTTCAGTACACCGACCTCTTCATAATCCTGGAATTTATGATCGCCAAATAGCGAATCGATCGCCGAGGTGGGTTGTCCGGGATGCTCTGGATGCTGTGCAGAGTCGTCTGGGTTTTGGACCGGAACCGTCGAAGGGATTGCCGCCGATTGCCACGGTTGTACCGTGTATGCCTCCGTTGGCTGGTCCAACGGAACCTGAGGGGTCGCCGCGGGGGCGGGTTGCTGTTGTGTCGACGCGAACTCATCCCAGCTGAGTGGCTTAGTTGGCTCGGACACGTACGGCTGCGTGGGCGGTGCAACATAGGCCGCCGGCGGCGGAGTGACGAGCGCTGGTGGGGTCACCGGTGCTGGGGGGCTGACGAGCGGCGGCGGGGCAGCGGGTGCGGCAGGCTGCGCAACGGCCGCCGGGGGCGTCGTGACGGGAGGCTGTTCGACCGTGCCACCCGGTTTGAGCCCCCAGTTGAATCCGCCGCCTGCATTCGGCGTGGGTGGCGCGGCGAGGGGTGGTGGCGCAGCAGCGGGTGGTGGCGTGGCAGCAGGTGGTGGCGTGGCAGCAGGTGGTGCGGCGAGCGGAGCGGCGGCCGTGGGTGGCGGAGCGGCTGGTATCCCTGCGGGTGGAGCCGGCACAGCCCCAGTGGCGTCAAACTGACTCGATAGCCAATCGCTGCCGTCTTCGGGGTCTTTGTCGTCGCTCACGGAGCGAGCCCCAGGTCGGCGAGCCCAATCGCGTAGAGGTAGGGGTATCCGGCCGCCTCAATCACCTGTTGTGCGCCGGTGTCGCGGTCTACAACCACGGCAACCGCTGCGATCTCCGCGCCGACCTTCAGGAGCGCCTCGACTGCCTTGAGTGGCGATCCGCCTGTCGTTGAGGTGTCTTCGAGAACGATCACACGCTTGCCCGCAAGATCCGGGCCCTCGACCTGTTTGCCGCGACCGTGATCCTTCGGCTCCTTACGCACCACGAACGCGTGGTACGGGTGCCCCAGTGCAACTCCCTGGTGGAGGACGGCGGCCGCAATCGGATCGGCCCCCATGGTCAGACCGCCAACCGCGAAGACGTCAGGGACCTGGGCGATGAGGTCCACCATGACCTGGCCAATAAGCGGGGCGACGCGGGCATCCAGACTCACCTTGCGCAGGTCGATGTAATAGGTCGCCTGCTTGCCACTGGTCAGGGTGAAGTTGCCGTGAAAGACGGCTTCGCTGGAAATGTGCTCGATTAGCTGTTCACGGGCCGACTTCACCTCCCCAGAATAGCGGAGGCGATCCGAAAGCTATCCGGGGAGCGTGCTCGGCGAGTGAACCTGCACCAGGCTGTGGCTGGGCTTCGGTGTCGCGTTATTGGGTGCATGACCGGCCGTCGCCATCAGGATGGCGCTGGCGATGCCGACGACGATGGCAGCGCTGACGGCAACGACGATCGCGGTGCGATTGTCTCTGCGGTCAGCGGCTTCAGTTCCGGGGTCGTTGAAGTCGTCGGGTTTCATTACACGCACACCCTACGACCGCAGAACAAGGCTGACTATTGCCCAATAAGAGGGGTTAAGCGTTGGTTGAACGTCGTGCGGGTGGTTGCGGCTAGCGTTGTATTCATGCGCGTATCAACCTGGAACGTCAACTCGATTCGCAGCCGCGTTGGGCGTGTTGTCGACTGGCTGGTGCGCGAGGACATTGACGTGCTCGGCATGCAGGAAATCAAGTGCAAACCCGACCAGTTTCCCTACGACGCGTTCACGGCAGCGGGCTATGACATCGAGCTGCACGGACTAAACCAGTGGAACGGTGTCGCCTTTGCCAGCCGGCTTCCCATGTCGGACGTCGCGGTCGGATTTCCGTCGGCTCCCGGCTTCGGCAAGGTGGATGAGGCGGGCGACTTACCTCAGGAGGCCCGCGCTCTCGGCGTGACTGTTGACGACACGAGGCTGTGGAGTCTCTACGTACCGAACGGTCGCGAACTCGACAATCCGCACTACCCGTACAAGCTCGAGTGGCTTGCCCGCCTGGCGGATGCGACGCGCAGTTGGCTGGCGGCGGATCCGAATCTGAAGCTGGCCCTGATGGGCGACTTCAACATTGCACCTCTCGACATCGACGTCTGGGACATAGCGGCGTTCGAGGGCAGAACGCATGTAAGCCAGCCCGAACGCGACGCATTCACGGCGTTCCAAACCGCCGGGCTGATCGACATTCTCCGCACCCGCGGCGTCGAGGGCTACACCTACTGGGACTATCAGCAGCTGCGGTTCCCGCGCAATGAGGGCATGCGTATCGACTTCATCCTCGGTTCAAAGCCCTTCGTCGACCTCGTGACGGGCGCCAAGATCGAACGCAACGAGCGCAAGGGCGATGCCCCGAGCGACCACGTGCCGCTCGTCGTCGACCTGGATGTACCAACAGACGAAGACGACGACGACCGGCCGATGATCTTCTAATTCTTCAGGCTCCGATAGTGGATGCGCTGCTCGGGAGTGAGGTGCTCGGTGGCGTACGAAAGTGACGTGCGCGACAGGGTTGCGGCATGGGCATCCAGATAGTCCGTCAGGAGACCCGGGTCGACGCGCTTGCCGACCTCACGCAGCATCCAGCCGACTGCTTTTTGGATCAGATCCTGTCTATCCGGAGTCAATATTGTCGCGATCTCCAGCGTGGTCGATGCGTCACCGTGCTTGATGAATGCGAACGTGGAGAGCATCGCGACGCGTCGCTCCCAGATCGAGTCGCTCGCAGCCAGCTCGAAGAGAATGTCGCGAGGACGGTCGAACAGGTACTCACCGAGAATGAACTCTGCAGAGCAATCCACGAGGTCCCAATTGTTGACCCGTTGGCGCCGAACCGCCGCGAGATAGAAATCTGCGATCGTCGCCGGGTCGGTCCGATACCGAGCGACGAGGATGAGCAGCCCTGCGAAACGGTGCTCGTGCACCGCGCTGTCGAGCAGTTGATCGACCTGCTCCAGCGGCAGGCCGACGAACGATTTCACTATTCGTCGCGTCGTCGGCACGGTCATCCCGAGGAACTGGTCACCCTCGCCGTAGTCCCCTCGGCCCGTCTGGAAGAAGCGACTCAGGCCGGGAATCTTGCCGGGGTCGGCAGCCGCAGCGAGCGCCGCTTTTAGCTCTGCCGCGGTGCCATTCATACCGAAATTGTACGGATACGCAGCAAAGCCGCGCCCGAGTGCCATCCGGACACAACAATCCTGCGACAGACGCAAACAAACGCACCGATACCCCGAATAGCCTTGAACGAGCGCACAAATGTGCCAATAGTGTCTCGCGGATCGGAGGGTAGCCATGTCACAACTGATGTCGAACAACGTCATTGTCGGAGAACCCGAGGTCCTCGAAGACACGGC
>JADGOT010000093.1 GCA_017882805.1 Glaciihabitans sp.
GACGCTGCCTTTTATCGCGAGCACGGTTGGTACATCTCCAAGAAGATCCTGCCGGACGAGCTGATCGATGAGGCGAGGTACGGCAGCGAGCGGCACTTCGCCGGCGAGCGTGACATGCCGATGCCGATCACCACCGGCTATGCCGATTGGAAACCGGAAGACGGCGACGGCTTCCGCAATTGTGAATTCGTCTCCCTCCAGAACGTCCAGCTGCGCAAGCTCGTTGAGCATCCGCTGATCGGTGCCGTCGCCGCCAAGCTGACCGGTTGCCCAATCATTCGCCTGTGGGATGACCAACTCGTCTTCAAGCCGTCTGACGGACCTCAGGCCGGGTCCGTGATCGGGTGGCACACCGACCGCGCCTATTGGATGACGTGCACGTCCCTGAACATGCTCACCGCGTGGGTTCCGTTTCATGACTGTCCCGAAGACAGGGCGCCGCTGATCGTGATCGACGGCAGTCATCGATCGTCAGGGGTCAGCACGTTGAGGTCGTTCAAGGAACAGAATCTGGAGGAGTTGTCCGCGGAGTTCACGGTCGACGGCGCCCCGTTCACTCGCGTGCCGATGGTCATGGAGCAAGGGCAAGTCAGCTTTCACCATTGCCGCGCTGTGCACGGGAGCGATGTCAACCGCAGCGACTTGCCCCGTCTCTCATTGAGCATCCATCTGCAGGATGGCGACAATCGGTATCGGGTGTACCGAAACGAACAAGGGGCCCCATGGCACCTTGTGCACGATGACCTGTGCCGTACTACAGAGGACGGCGTTCCGGACTACACCGACCCGGAAGCGTTTCCGGTCCTGTGGTCAGAGGAGCCCGGCCGCGTGGGTGACTCCGGCGACACGACGACTGCTAGAGCGGGCGGTGCACACCCCCCAGCAGCACAGCAGTGACTTCCTCGCGGTACCTCCGCTAAGGCACTTGACCCTCGCGATACGAGGAAAGCAAGGGCTCGTCGTTGGCGGACAACTCGACCACGTCACGACGCTGGATCGCTCGTTGTACCGATTTGAGGAGGATCGCCACATCGAGCGCAAGGTTGCACGTCTCGACGTACTGGACGTCGAGCTCGAGACGCTCGTCCCAAGGAAGGCGGTTTCGCCCGCTGATCTGGGCAAGCCCCGACATTCCTGGCCGCACCGAGTGCCGTTCCCGCTCGCGCTCGGTGTAGTACGAGAGGTAGTCAACGAGGAGCGGACGCGGTCCCACCAGCGACATGTCCCCTCTGACGACATTCCAGAGTTGGGGCAACTCGTCGAGACTCGCGCTCCGGAGAACTCGGCCGAGCGGTGTCAGCCGCTGTGCGTCGGGCAGGAGCTCGCCCTCGGCATCCCGTGCATCCACCATGGTGCGGAACTTGACAAGCGCGAACGGCAGCTCGTCTAATCCCGGACGGGTCTGCCGGAAGAATACCGGCGTGCCCAGTTTGATCCGGATAAGCACTCCCACAACCGCGAACACCGGCGCGAGCACGAGAAGTGCCAGAGCCGCAACGACGACGTCGAAGAGCCGCTTGCCCATCCCGCGGTACAGGCCAGGACGTGTTCGAGAGCCGATCGTCATCCGGTGAATCGGATTATTGGTCACGTTCGCGGCATCCGCGGTCGTAGTGGGTAGTTAAGTGCAGTGAGGCGGAAGCTTAGCGGTAGTGAACACATCCACGCCGAGGACCCTTTGGCGGCCTTCCGCGTTGACACCCATCGCGATGACACACGCGACGTTCACGATTCGGCCACGCTCGCGGACATTCTGGGTGAGCGCGTCGACCCACACGTAGGTAGTGGGTCATTCTCCGTCAAACTGACCAACTACTCGCTGACTGCTGAGAAGGCATAGTATTGAATGTTCGCGGCGACGGCTTCGAATCGTCCATGGCGGCCAGCAAACTTGCTCATGAGACAATCACCCGCGCCTCACCCGCCAACGAACCTTCGGTGACGCTCTCGACGCTCGTCATCGTCGGAACGCGTCCCGAAGTCGTCAAGTTGGCCCCGGTTGTCCTCGAGCTGCAAGGCCGACCGCGCGAGTTCGCCGTACAGGTCGTGGCAACCGGTCAGCACCGGGAGATGCTCGATCAGGCGCTGACCTTGTTCGGCATCAAGCCGGCCCACGATCTCGGGATCATGGCGCCGAATCAGAGCCTCGCTTCGATCACGTCGAGGGCGGTCGAGGGTTTGGACGCCGTCTTCGAGACGGTTCGTCCCGATGTGGTGCTCGTCCAAGGAGATACGACCACGGCGATGTGTGGATCGCTTGTTGCGCACTATCACCGTGTCGCGGTCGGGCACGTAGAGGCGGGCCTCCGAACCGGGAACAAGTACGCACCCTTCCCAGAAGAGATGAACCGGCGCCTGATCGGGCGTCTGGCCGATCTCCACTTCGCGCCCACCGAGCGCGCCGCCCAGGCCCTTCGAGACGAATTGGTGCCGAACGACGACATCTTCTGCACGGGCAACACTGTTGTCGACGCGCTCCTCTGGGTTCGAGAGCGCGTGCGGAAACAGTCTCCGCCCATCCCGTCGGCGGTCAGAACTTCGCTCGATGGACGAGACATGGTGCTGGTGACAGGGCATCGCAGGGAGAACTTCGGTCAGGGCTTCGAGAACATCTGCCGAGCGATCCGGGATGTTGCCGACCGGTTCGAGGACGTCGTCTTCGTCTATCCGGTCCATCTCAATCCCAATGTCCGTGGGCCAACCTCGCGTCTGCTCGGCAACCACGACCGAATCCTCCTCATCGAGCCGCTGGCCTATGAACCGTTCGTGTGGCTCATGGACCGCGCGACAGTGGTCCTGACGGACAGCGGCGGCGTTCAGGAAGAGGCACCTTCGCTCGGAAAGCCGGTGCTCGTCATGCGAGACACCACTGAGCGTCCCGAGGGCGTCGAAGCCGGAAATGCCATGCTCGTGGGAACCGACCGAACGCGGATCGCGGTTACCCTCGCGAGGTTGCTGAGCGATCCGACCGAGCGATCCCGCATGGCCGCGATCGCGAATCCATACGGCGATGGGCTGGCCGCCGGCCGCATCGCCGATGCACTTGTTCGGCGGGCTCGCCAGCTATCACAGATCGGCTAGCAGAAGGCGAAGAGATGTCAATGGTCTTGGTCACGGGCGGACGGGGGTTCATCGGTACGAATCTCACGAACGAGCTCCGGTCGCGAGGGCACGACGTTTGGACGTGTGACATCGTTCAGGGCGAGGATCCACAGCATGTCAAGGCTGATTGCGGCTCGTACCAGCAGATGGACGCACTCTTGCGGAAGCACACGTTTGACTTTGTGTACCACCTTGCGGCCGAGTACGGCCGATGGAACGGCGAAGACCACTACGAGAACCTGTGGCACACCAACGTGATCGGCACCAAGCACATGCTCCGTCTGCAGCAGCAGCACCGGTTCAAGATGGTCTTCTTCTCCTCGGCAGAGGTATACGGCGACTATGACGGCCTCATGAGCGAGGACGTGATGGATCGCTTACCCATCAAGCAGATGAACGATTACGCCATTTCGAAATGGGCTGGCGAGTTGCAGTGCCTGAACCACGCCGAGATGTTCGGCACCGAGACCGTGCGTGTCCGCCCGGTTGGGTGTTACGGGCCTCACGAGTACTACAGCACGTACCGTGGCGTGATCCCGATCTTCGTGTATCGGTCGCTCACTGGCCAGCCCTTCACGGTCCACGCGGGCCATCGGCGCATCTTCGACTATGTCGAGGACACCTGCCGGACTTTCGCCAACATCATGGACAACTTCCTCGCTGGCGAGGTGTACAACGTCGGTAGTCAGGAAGACTGGGACATCACAATCGAGGAGCTGGCGGAGATCGTGCTCGAGGAAACGGGTGCGAGCCGCGACCTCGTCGACTTGAAGGGCGAGGAGGGCTTCACGACTCGGGTGAAGATCGTCGACTTCTCGAAGGCCCGCCGGGATCTGAGCCACAAGGCCAAGATCGACATCCACGAGGGCGTGCGCACGTACGTCGAGTGGGTTCGCCGAGCGTACGATCTCTAATTCTCGAGGAGAACGTCAGATGGCCGGTTACCAGGACCATTACGCAGGCAAGACGATCCTCGTCACCGGCGGCGGCGGCGCGATCGGGTCCAATCTTACGCGCACCCTCGCGGAGCTGAAGGCGGGCACGGTCGTCGTCGTCGATGACATGTCGGCCGCATACGAATGGAACATCCCGTCGCTACCCAACGTCCTGCTGGTAAAGGGATCGATCACCGACGAGGTGGTGCTGAAGCGCGCGTTTGCGATGCGGCCTGAAGTCGTCTTTCATCTGGCTGCATTCTTCGCGAACCAGAACAGCATCGACTACCCAGCGCGCGACCTCGAGACGAACGGCATGGGCACTCTGCTGATGTTCCAGTACGCGCAGCTCGCCGGCGTCGAACGATTCGTGTACGCGTCCTCAGGGTGCTCGATTTACGGCTCCGGCGCGCCTTTGCCCCTCAAAGAGGACTTCATGTCCATGCACCTCACGACGCCGTACCAGATCACCAAGATGCTTGGTGAGCTTTACGCCAACTTCTTCTGGCACCACTACGACCTCCCCGTCGTGAAGACGCGATTCTTCAACAGCTACGGGCCCGGCGAAGTGCCAGGCCAGTACCGCAACGTCATCCCAAACTTCATCTTCTGGGCGCTGTCGGGGCTGCCGCTCCCATTTACTGGCACAGGTGACGAGACCCGCGACTTCACCTACGTCGGCGACATAGTCGACGGCCTCCTGCGTGCCGGCTACGACGAGAAGGCCATCGGCCAGGAAATGAACCTGGCCTCGGGGCGCGAAACCAAGATCCTGGAGTTGGCCGAGAAGATCAATGACATTGTCGGCAACGAGGCCGGTATCCAACGAGCGCCGGCCCGCGTGTGGGATACGAAGAAGCGGCTGCTCGCCAGCGTCGACCGAGCGCGCGATCTCCTCGGCTACGAGCCGTCCATGGACTTCGACAAAGGCCTCGACATCACCATCACCTGGTTCCGCGAGAATTGGGTCAAGATCAAGAGGGACGCCGAATTCCCACCCGGCTCGTCTTCGGCGGTGCAGGGAGTCGTCGTCAAGAGCGACGCCAGCGACGCTGCCTGACCCGCCCCCGTAGGTTCAGCCTCGTTTCCAGCATGCGCATCCTTCTCGTCCACCGGTAC
>JADGOT010000094.1 GCA_017882805.1 Glaciihabitans sp.
CTACCAGTACAAACGCCCCTTCTGTGTCCTCGAAAGGAACCTCGAAGGGGCGTTCTCATATACATGGTGGGGCCATCGTATACGAACTTGGAACCTAGGTGGTGCAGTTCAAACTTGAACTTACGCGGCGCGACGTGATCGACCCACCCATGTACCGGAGCTTCGTGCCCATGACGACGATGCTGGTCTTCGAGCTGTCGTCCGGCTACCCCCGCTGGTGTATGTCGCGCCGCTGGAACAGTGGGAATGATGCGCCGATCAGCACGACGCTTATCGCTGCGAGCACGGCCGCGTGACCCCAGTGCATCCCGTTGTTGAGCGGGTCGCTGCCGAGGTAGTAGTAGAAGGGCGACAACTTGGCCCAGGCAGCCAGCGTGTCGTTCAGCATCCCGAAAGCGTTGAGGAGATGCAGCGCGATGCCGGCGCCGATCGCGCCGTAGATGGCGACCTTCGAGTTTCCGGTGCCCGCGCTGAGCGCCAGCGCAAGCGCTCCGAAGGCCAGTCCAATGAGCGACTCAAGCACGCAAGTGGCAGCGATGTTCCACGTGCTGATGCCGAGTCCCCCGAGAACAGACCCGAGCGCGACTCCGACGAACGTCACCAAGCCGACCAGGAACGCGTAGACGATCATCGTCCAGGTCTTTTCGGCCAGGACCCTGGCGCGGCTGACGGGGTTGGCGAGTAGCAGCCCCATCGTCCGGCGCGACTCCTCGCCGGCCAGTCCGCTCGCGCCGATGGCAACCGTGACGACCATGACGAGGATCGGACCCATCAGACCGAATGTCTCGATCTGGAAGAAGCCTTGCGCTGTGCTGATGTCGCCGCCGCCGAGCAGCGCGACCAGACCCTGAGGCAGCTTCGCGATCGCCTGCAGGGCCGCCTTCGGCATCGCCGCATAGAGCGGTCCCAGAATGACCTGCACGAGGATCGCGTAGTAGACGACGATGATCAGCAGACCCCGGTAGTCCGAAACGGTCTTCACCCAGATGCTCGAAACCTGCGCCGAGCCGACGACCTTGCCTATGTACTTCTCAGCGGTCGGGTTCTGGCGCAGCCGATCGAACAACGTCACGCCCACCGACTGGCCCTTCAGGTCACGTCGCTGCACTCCGACAACGGCCGCACCGACGAACACGACCGACGCGCCGAGCAGCGCCGCGACGTGCCACCACTGGACCCCGTTGATCAGCGGATTGCTTCCATTGAAGTAGTACCAGGGGAACGCCTTGACGACGTTCTTGCCCCAGTCGAACAGGGGCAGCAGGCCGACCGCGACGAAGGAGACGACCATCAAGCTGGCAGCGGTTCCTGCCGCCGCCCCGCGGTTGCCCGTCGATGCGCCGATCGCCATCGCAAGAGAGCCGTAGAAGAGCGAGCTTGCGAACAGATGCAGCATGAGTGCGCCCGGGTGCATGCCCTCGATCGAGACGCTCAAGACACTCGAGGCGAGCAGGATGCTTCCCCACAGCGCGAGTGCGCCGAGCGCCGCCAGCACCACCAGCGACGCCGCCTTTGAGAGGAGCACGTGGATCCGGCTCTTCGGATTGGCGAGCAGAAGGCCGATAGTGCCCGCTCGCTCCTCGCCCGCGATGGAAGCGCCGCCCATCGAGAGCGCCATAGCGGCCATCGTCATCGCGCCGTACGTCGTGATGAGCACGCTGATGGCCAGGCTCCCGACGTCAGCCTTGCCCGGGATGTTCAGCAGCGCGCGATAGACTGGAGGCATCGACGTGTATATGCCGAGGTCGACCGTCCGGAGGGCAGCCATCGCGATGAGGAGCAGCGCTGCTAGGCTGGCGACCGCGATGACCCATCCGAGCCAGCGGTCGCGGATCGTCTTCGCGAACACACTCCCCAGCATCAGGCGGTCACCTTCTCGTCGCGGTAGTACGTGAGGAATATCTCCTCGAGGTCGGCCTCCTGGCTGCTGATGTCGATGACCGCATAGTGCTCGGCAGCGGCCTTGAGCAGCGCGCCCATGTCGCCACCGAAGGACATGCTGACCCTGTGGTTCTCGACGTCCACGTCGCTCACGCCCGGCACGGCCTCGAACACTCTGGGATCTGCCGTGACGTCGAGCTCGAGTTCGACACGCCGCATGGCCTTGGACCGGAGCGTCGAGACGGCCTCGACGGTGATGAGATGGCCGTGGCGGATGATCCCCACCCTGTCGGCGACGCGTTGCACCTCGGAAAGCGTATGGCTCGAGAGGAAGACCGTGCATCCCTCATCGGCCGCTTCGCGCATCATCTTCTGGAGCTCGCGCTGGATGAGCGGGTCGAGCCCGCTGCTCGGCTCGTCCATGATGAGGGCCTTCGGCTTGCTCATGAACGCTTGGATCAGGCCGACTTTCTGCCGGTTGCCCGACGAGAGATTGCCCACCTTCTGGGAGAGGTCAACGTCCAGCCGCGCTCTCAGGGTCTCGACATACGACCAGTCCACGCCGCGACGAAGATTCGCGAAGTACGTGAGTATGTCCTTGCCCGTGAGGTTTGGGTACAGGGCGAGGTCTCCGGGCAGGTAGCCGATGTGCCGACGGATCTCGACGGACTTCTCGTGGGTGTCCATGCCGAGGATGGAGGCCCGACCCTTCGTGGGCCGGATCTCATCCATCATCGTGCGGATTGTCGTGGTCTTGCCGGCACCGTTGGGGCCGAGAAAGCCGAACACCTCGCCAACCGGTATCTCGAGGTCCAGGTCTTCGAGAGCGTGCACCTTTCCGTAATACTTGGTCAGCCCCTCAGTGCGGATCGCAGTCTGGTCGTCCATTGACGCCCCCTTCGACAGTTCGCAAATCCAACTCGAGTCTACTTTCCCGAGACCGCCCTGCCTGCTCGATCCGCCTACTGGACGGCACTCGGACCCGGCTTCGTCGCGATCGCGCATATGAACGCCCCGCGCGGACCCGAACCTGGAATCATCTCGATACTGTCGAATCCGGCGCCCTCCAGCAGGCAAAGGATCTGATCCGGCTCGTCGAAAGTGAAGCCATGCTTCGTGACCGCCAGCGTCTGCATCGTGGCTCGCCGGCTGAAGCCGACAACGAGACGGCCGTCCACGCGCAGCACGCGCCACAGTTCGCACAGAGCGA
>JADGOT010000095.1 GCA_017882805.1 Glaciihabitans sp.
CGAAGGATGACGAAGGCCACAACAGCTTGGCCGGTGGTCTCGTCGCTTGCACCAACCACGGCCGCCTCGGCGACCTTCGGATTCGAGACGAGAGCCGACTCGATTTCTGTCGTCGAGAGTCGATGACCCGAGATATTCATGACGTCATCCACGCGCCCGAGCAGCCAAATATCACCGTCGTCGTCTTTCTTCGCACCATCTCCGGCGAAGTACTTGCCTGGGAATTTCGACCAATAGGTCTCTTTGTACCGTTCGTCGTCGCCCCAGATAGTGCGGAGCATTGAGGGCCACGGCTCGGTGATCACCAGGTAACCGCCGCCGCCGTTGGGCACGGATTTTCCTGCGCCATCGACAACGTCGGCTGCGATTCCGGGCAGGGCTGCCATCGCGGCACCCGGCTTGCCCGCCGTCACTCCCGGAAGGGGACTAATCATCAGCGATCCGGTCTCGGTCTGCCACCAGGTGTCAACGACGGGTGTTTTGTCGTGTCCGATGTTGTGGCGGTACCAGACGTATGCCTCAGGATTGATCGGCTCCCCAACGGAACCCATGAGTTTGAGACTAGATAGGTCGTATTCGGCCGGGATCTCGTGGCCCCACTTCATGAAGGTTCGGATGGTGGTCGGCGCGCAGTACAGGGTCGTGACCTTGTACTTGTCGATGATCTCCCACCAGCGACCCTTGTGCGGCGTGTCCGGCGTTCCCTCATACATCACCGAGGTGGTCGCGTTCGATAGCGGGCCGTACACGATGTAGCTGTGGCCGGTGACCCACCCGATATCAGCGGCTGTCCAGTAGACATCCGTCTCCGGCTTTAGATCGAAGACCTCCCATTGCGTGTACGAACAGCCGAGCAGGTACCCGCCGGAGGTGTGCAGGATGCCCTTCGGCTTGCCGGTCGTTCCGGAGGTGTACATCACGTAGAGAGGATGCTCCGCGTCGAAGGCTTCGGGCTGGTGTGATGCGCTCGCCTTCTCGACTGTGTCGTGCCACCAGTGGTCGCGGCCATCCGTCCATTTGACGTCCTGGCCGGTGCGCTTAACGACGAGCACCGTCTTCACCTCGGGTCGGGTCGAAAGCGCCTCGTCGACGGCCGGCTTGAGGGCAGAAGCCGCGCCCCGGCGATAGCCACCGTCGGCGGTGATGACGATCTTCGCCTGGCAGTCATCAATGCGGGTGCCGAGAGCATCCGAGCTGAATCCGCCAAACACGACGGTGTGTGGGGCACCGATGCGTGCGCAGGCGAGCATTGCAACGATCGTCTCCGGGATCATGGGCATGTAGATCGCGACCCGATCGCCGGTCTTCACCCCCATTTCGATCAGGGTGTTCGCTGCCTGACAGACCATGTCGGTCAGTTGCTGGTACGTGATGGTTCTGGTGTCTCCCGGTTCACCCTCGAAGTAGTAAGCAACGCGGTCACCGAGGCCGGCTTCGACGTGACGATCAAGGCAGTTGTACGCGACGTTGAGCGTGCCGCCGACAAACCACTTTGCGAAGGGTGGATTACTCCAATCCAGTACCTGATCCCATTTTTTCGACCACGTGAGTCGTTCGGCTTGTTTGGCCCAGAACGCGGGGCGGTCTTTGGCGGCCTCGGCGTAAACATCGGCATTGACGTTTGCCTGCGCGGCGAATTCTTTTGTGGGAGGGAACCGACGCTCTTCCCGGGCCAGGTTGTCGAGCGCGGCTTCAGTTGTGTCAGTCATCTGTGAACTGGATATCCCTAATGTGTGATTTGCCATACCCGGTGCGCACCGCCTGCGCGCCCGGTTTTGGGGTGCTCGATAAACGCTAATGCGGGAGGAACAAGAATTCCTCCCGCATTGCGAATCACTACTGACTTATTCTTGGTGCCGAACTGCGGTGTTAAGTAGTCGGCGTGACGGGGGAGCACTACGGGCTTGAACGCCGAGTTCACTACGGCGAGACCGAGTACTGCGGTTCCTGCTCCCGCGACGAAGCCGGTGTTCGCCATGCTGAGTACGAAGGCAGTGAGCGCGAAGGCGCCGAGGCCGAGAGCCGGACCTCAATAGCTTTTGTTATGCGATCGAGACATTTGCGCGGGATATGTTGCAATTCACTGCAAATCAAATCTAGTCAGCCAAGATGGCGTAAAGCGCCCGACGCGTTTCGTCGAGAGTCTCGATCGCCTTCGTGCGCTGGGCATCAGTGGCGGCAAAGCGTAGCTGGTGGATTACGCCCATCAATTTCGCGATACTTTCGTGCAAACCAGCATCCGCCTCAATGCGAGCATCGGCGCTCTGCCAAACCTTCGCGAGTTCGTCCGCGTGAGCCGCAACCCACTCTTTTCCGATAGCGGTTAGCTGGAAGTCGGTGCGTTTACCAACGCCTACCGCCTCGATGAGTTCCTCGTCGACGAGCTGTTGAAGGGTCGGATAGATCGAACCGGGGCTCGGATACCACGTTCCGCCGGAGCGCTCAGTGATTTCCTTGATCAGTCCGTACCCGTTGCTGGACTTCTCGCTCAGCAGAGACAGGATTGCGATTCGTACATCGCCGCGACGCTTGCGCTGTGGTCCGGGCGGCATGAAACCGCGCGGACCAAAGCCGCCAAAGCCGTGAGCGCCAGGGCCGAAGCCGAAGCTCTCCCGTGACACGCGAGCGGACCGCCCGGCCTGGAAGCCCTCGTGGCCATTGTGCTCGTGATCATGGTGATGCCGAAGTGGATAGTTGTTTTTCATTGGTTGATTCCTTTTCAGAGAATGAGATGATATGTCGCGTGATTGTCAACGACGGGTTAACGATATATCGGTAGCGGCATACTGTCAAACGCGCTTCAATACTGATCGACCCCAGTTCTGGATAGTTCACGGCCCGGTTCGCGACCAAAAGTGAGCGACCCCCGTAGAATTTTGGAATGGCTGACGACGACGACGTTCGAGGTGCGCCCGGACCGGAGGAGATTTTCGCTCCAACCGGCCCCCGCCGCTCGAGTTTCACGCCCGCTCCGGACGACCCCGAAACTCGCGAGGCGGCTGCGAACCTCTTTAACGACGACGCCATCGCCGCAGCGCTTTCCGCAGAACTTGCGCGAGTCGCATCGGGTCCGATCCCGATCCAGCGCCCACCGGTCGAGCAGCCTGAGCCAGTCGAAGACGCTGTTGTCGCGGTCGAACCACCGACCGTCGCAGCGCCCGAGCCGCAGGTACCAGAGGTGGTGCCAGGGGTGGTGCCCGAGGTAGCGCCGGAGCAGACAGCAGTCACTGAACCCGAACTAGATCCCGAGCCGACATCGGCGGGGGAGACGCCGCCGCCGGCGCAGCCCGGACCTCCGGCGTGGGCAGCATCCCTCTTTGGCCAACCGCAGCCAGAACCGGTGCAATCAGAACCGGTGCAACCGCCGGTCGCCGCTGATCCATTTGCTCCCGGCGATCCCTTTGCCCCGAGCGCTCCGTCGTTTGCGCCGTCCAGTGGTCCGTTCCCTCCTCCTGGTGACTCAGCGCCAGAGCCGGCGTCGACCACTTTCCCCAGCTCGAACGCCGAGGGGTCATCTGTTGAGAGCGCTGACCCCGACGCATTGCGCGCTCTCTATGCCGCGGCACCGGCGCCAACGGTGCCTGCTGCCGATGCGCCACCTCCGCCCGGATACGGGACGCCAGGGGCTCGCCGACGCGCGGCGGATGACGATGGATCTCCGACTCGCAGTGCCATCGAGGAGCTTCAGGCGCAGTTGGACCAGCGCGACCGCGAGGCCCGTGAGTATGCGGCCTGGGAGTCGTCAATGCTCGAGGTCGGTACTCCCGAATCGCTCGCTGCGGTCGAGGAGGCTCGGACAGAGCGCGCGGGGATGCCACCGGTGGTACCCGTCGCCTCAGCTCCGGTGCCCGTCGAGGAGCCTGCGGCGTTCTTGCTGCCGCCTGTCTAGGAGCCTGCCGCGTTCTTGCCGCCGCCTGTCGAGGAGCCTGCCGCGTTCTTGCCGCCGCCTGCTGAGGAGCCTGCGGCGTTCCTGCCGCCTGTCGAGGAGCCTGCGGCGTTCTTGCCGCCGCCTGCGGAGGAGCCTGCGGCGTTCATGCTGCCGCCTGTTGAGGAGCCTGCGGCGTTCTTGCCGCCGCCAGCGGATGAGCCAGTTACCGAGCCAGTTACCGACTACGCACCACCCGCGAACGAGCCTGCGACCGAGTTGCCACCACCTTCGGACCAGCCGATTGCGAGCCCACCGTCCGCTGCGGATAACCCGTTTGACGTCTTTGCCGCTTCTATCGACCACCAGACGGAGAACGTTCCGCCACCGAGCGATGCGGCGACTCCCTTCCCGGGATTCGCGCCCCCAACAGATGCGTCTCCGCTCGATTTTGCCGCTCCTACTGATCCACGCGAACTGAGCTTCGATCCGCCGCCGGTGGCCGACGCTCCGGTCTTCCTTGAACCGGCTCCGGCTCCATCGGTGCCTTCTGCCCCATCCGGTCCACCGTCGTGGAACCTCGATGACTCGCCTTCCGACGCAGCTGCGCCCGAGGCTTCCGTCGTCGAACCGACACCGGAAGAACGAGCAGCGGCACAGCCGACGGACGAAGAGCGAGCCGACGCAGGTGCGCTCCCGGCTCTCGTGGAACCGCCGGCACCAGACGGGCTTGCCGAGCTCTGGCGCACGGCAGAGCAGTCGGAGCCCAGCGCACCGGCGGCAGACCCTGCTCCAGAGCCGGTGTCCGCACCGACTTTGGAACCGACTCCGGAACCCGCGGCACCACAGGGTGCACCCCCGCCGTCGAGCTTCGACGCTCCACTGGCGCCGCCACCGACGACCGAGGTCGCCCACGGATTCGATGACCTGCTGTCGGGATCGGCGGATCCAGAGCCGCAACCACCCAGTTCCGCCTGGGTTGCGGGGGATCCAAACCCCTTCACCGAACCGGCCATCGATGCCGCGACAGGGGATCGACGCCCTTTTGGAGAAGGGGTCGATCGCGACGAAGCGATTGACCCCGCAGATAGCAACGTTGTTGCCCCGCCCGCCCCGGTGAGCGTGGACACGGACGGCGTCGTAGTTGCCCCCGAGGCAGCTGCCCCCGAATTCGTCGTCGTCGACCCTCCACCCAACAGCGTTCAGGACCCGGCGACATCGGCAGAGCCGGCCGTTCTAGTTGCACCCCCAATCTCGCCGGCGGAGCGCGCCGGTCTCGAGCCCACACCGGTCGAGCAGCGTGTGGGCCGAGCAGCGCGGTTGTTCTGGCTCTGGTTCGCTGCGAATTCCTCCATCGCGGCGATTGTGTTTGGCACCATCATTTTCGCGCTGGGGGTGAGCCTTCGGCAGGCGATCGTCGCAGCCCTCGCCGGTGTTGCCCTGTCGTTTCTTCCGCTCGGTCTTGGGACACTCGCGGGCAAACGCAGCGGCCAACCGACCCTCGTGATCTCCCGGGCCACCTTCGGGGTCGTGGGAAACATCCTGCCGTCTCTTATTGCCCTGTTCAGCAGACTCTTTTGGGCGGCAGGGCTGCTCTGGGTGCTCGGCGCCGGTACCGCGGACATTTTGACTGGTGCGCAACTCACCGACGGCTTCACCACCGGCCAACTCACCATCATCGCGATGGGGATTGGCTTCGTTCTGGCGGTTGTCCTCGCCTATTTTGGCTACGGCCTGATCGCGAAGGTTCAGTTAGTAGTGAGTGTGATTTCAGGTCTAACGATTGTTGGGTTTATCGCTCTCACGTTCCAATACGTCAATGTCACAACGGCGCTCTCGACGCCCGATGGTCCGTGGATTCTTGTCGTCAGCGGAGCGGTGCTCGTGTTTAGTTTTGTCGGCCTTGCCTGGGCCAACAGCAGTTCGGATGTTGCGCGGTACCAGCGCCCCGAGTCATCCGGAGCTGCGTCGGTGCTCTGGGCTTCATTTGGGGTAGCGCTCCCGAGCTTCGTTCTCATCGCCTATGGTGCCCTTCTCGCAGCGTCGAACGAGACCCTCGCAGCCAATATCGCGGCTGACCCTCTGGACTCGCTCGGTCGACTACTGCCGGTCTGGTACCCGGGACCCCTGCTCGCCGCCACGGTCCTGAGCCTGCTTTCGGGCGTAGTCCTGGCCCTGTACTCGGGTGGGTTCGCGCTACAGGCCGCGGGTCTGCGACTCCGCCGTTCACTCTCGACGCTCATTGCCGGCGTGCTGATGCTGCTGATCGCGATCATCATGTCCAACGCGCTCACGGACTTCAGCCAGCTGTTCCGTGACCTTGCGACGACAGTCGCGGTTCCCGTTGCGGCGTGGGCGGGAATCTTTGGCGCCGAGATCATGATGCGCAAACGCCGGTTCGATGCGCACTCGCTGCTGAACCGCGGCGGCGTCTACGCGGATGTGCGCTGGGTCAACCTCACCGCGCTCGTGGTGATCTCGGCGGTTGGATACGGATTCCTCAGTGCCACGATGTCCGGGCTGAGCTGGGAGGGCTACTTGTTCTCGGCGCTCGGCATACCTCTTCAAAGCCAGCTCGCGACGAGCGATTTTGGCGTCCTCGTGGCGCTGGCGCTCGGGCTCCTGGTACCGCTTGTCGCGGGAAACCCGGGCATTCGTGCGCAAGAGAAGGCCACACGAGTCCCCGAATAGACTGAGGCTGTGGCAACCACCCTCACGGACATCCTGAACGTCACCGAGCAACTGTGGCCGCGTTCGGGCGCCGAGAGTTGGGATGCGGTGGGTCTCGTATCAGGCGATCCGGCAGCGGTCGTCACGAAGATAACGCTGGCCGTCGATGCCGTTCTCGACACGGTCGATGAGGCGATCTCCTCGAGCGCCGGTCTGCTGTTGACCCATCACCCGCTGCTGCTGCGCGGGGTCACCACGGTCGCCGAAGATCGCTATAAGGGGGCAGTTCTGGCGCGGCTAATCCGGGCAAACTGCGCGTTGATTGCTGCGCACACGAACGCCGATGTAGTTGAGACCGGAACATCCGCGACCCTGGCCGCACGACTCGCGCTAACGGGGGTACGTCCGCTCGTTGTTGGCGAAGGGTCCGAGCGCGGCATCGGACGAGTTGGCACGCTGCCGACACCGACGACGCTCGGACGCCTTGCCCGAACGCTCGCCGATATCCTGCCACCAACGGCGGGTGGTATTCGCGCCGCCGGGGACTACGACGGCCCAGTATCGACCGTGGCGCTCTGTGCTGGCGCTGGTGACGCATACCTGAGCCTCCCTGAGGTGCTGGCTGCGGACGTGTACATCACCTCAGATTTGCGCCACCACCCGGCATCCGACTTTCGAGAGAATGCGAAAATCGGGGCTGGACCCGCCCTGCTCGACGTCTCGCACTGGGCGAGCGAGTGGCTGTGGCTCGACACGGCTGCGGAGCAACTGCGAGCGGCCCTCCCGGGCGTTACAGTCACTGTCAGCGAGTTGCGCACGGATCCATGGGACTTCCTGGTGGTTCAATGACCGCCAGATCACGACACTTCCGCAATTGTGGGGAACGGACGAGATACACATGGCGCTGAAAGCCAGCCCCGAGGAGCAGGCGCTCCTGCTCGACATCCAGGCAATCGACACCAAGCTGCAGCAGCTCGACCACCGAGCCAAGAGCCTTCCGGAGCATGCAGCCCTGCAGCAGCTTGCGGTCGAGAACTCCGAGCTGTTGGTCACCCTCGCGGAGCAAAAGGGTGTACTCGAGGATGCCCGCATCGAACTCAAGCGCGTCGAGTCCGATGTTCAGGTAGTCGAGGCGCGCATCACGCGTGACTCTGCGCGGCTGCAGGCCACGTCGTCGGTCAAGGATGTGGCAGCTCTCGAACAGGAACTCACTGCGCTCAGGAAGCGCCAGTTCGACCTCGAAGAGATCGAACTCACGGTCATGGAGAAGGTTGAACAGCAAGACGCGGTCGTCGGGCACCTTGGAGAACAGGCGGGCACATTGCAGGGTCGCATGGCAGACCTTGAGGGCGTTCGCGATTCGGCCACGAAACTCCTTGATGAAGAACGTGCCAGCGCCACCAGTAGCAGGGCCGCGATCGCGGCCAGGGTTTCTCCGGATTTACTTGCTCTTTACGAGAAGCAGCGCCAGCGCTACGGGAGCGGCGCATCCCTGCTGCGTGGGGGTGTTTCGCTCGCTAGCGGCGTGAAACTCAACGAGAACGACATGGTTGCAATCCGCGCTGCGGCACCCGACGACGTGGTCATGTGCCCCGACTCCAATGCGATCCTGGTGCGCACGGCGGAGTCGGGGATCTGATGGCTGCGCGCGAACTCATCGTCGAAACCGACGGCGGTTCTCGGGGCAACCCCGGCGTCGCTGGCAGCGGTTCGATCGTGATCGACGCCGGAACGGGCGAGGTCCTCGCCGAGGTGGGTACGTATGTGGGCGTCGCCTCGAACAATGTGGCTGAGTATCGCGGTCTCATTGCGGGCATCCGCAAGGCGCTCGAGATCGATCCAAACGCCAATCTGCACGTGAGAATGGACTCCAAACTCGTGATCGAGCAGATGAGCGGTCGCTGGAAGATCAAGCATCCCGATATGGCGGATCTCGCCGCCGAAGCACGCCGACTCCTCACGGGAACTCCGGTCAGTTTCGAGTGGATACCGCGCGCTGAGAACTCCCGTGCCGACAAAGTGGCCAACGAGGTCATGGACAAAAAGCTGTCTTTCGTGCGCGGCACAGGCGGTCACGAAAAGCGGGCAGTTCGTTTCGAATAGCGCGTCGGCTAGCCTTGGGGATGCAAACGGGTCGATGAGACGGTCGCGTTGTTTCCGCAAGGAGACACCGAGGAACGTCCGGGCTCCATAGAGCAGGGCGGTGGGTAACACCCACCCGGAGCAATCCGCGAGAAAGTGCAACAGAAAGCAGACCGCCACAGGCTTCGGCTTGGGGTAAGGGTGAAACGGTGGTGTAAGAGACCACCAGCAGCCCGAGTGATCGGGCTGGCTGGGTAAACCTCGCCCGGAGCAAGGTCAGACAGGGAGCGTTACGGGCTGCTCGCCCAGTTTCCGGGGAGACCGCTAGAGGTGTGCGGCAACGTACATCGTAGATAGATGACCGTCGATGAGGCCGCAGTTGAAAAACACAGTTGTCTCGGGACAGAACCCGGCGTACGGTCGGCCCGTTTGCCTCTCTCGGTAGTCTCGAGGGATGACGATCGACGTGCGGCAGGCACAGCTTGCGGATGCGCGCGGTATCGCTGAGGTGCATGTGCAGGCTTGGCGGGAGGCCTACGCGCATCTGGTTCCGGCCGAGAACCTCGCGCGCCTCAGTGTTGTCCAGCGCGAACTGCGCTGGACGGAGATCATTCCGCATCCCGACGCTCACCTCTGGGTGGCGACAGACAATGGGGTCGTGATCGGTTTCGCAGGCGGTGGAACAAGTCTCCCGCCGGACCCGCCACGCGATCTCGAGTTGTACAGCCTCTATGTGCTCGCGAGTCATTACGGAACGGGCACCGGCCAGCGGCTGTTGGACGCCGTCCTCGGCGACGTGCCGGCATCGCTCTGGGTCGCCGACGACAACCCACGGGCGCGAGCCTTTTACGCCCGCAATGGGTTTGTGCCGGACGGCACCACCAAGATGGGGCCTCTCGCGGGCACAGACATTCTCGAAGCTCGGCTAGTGCGCTAGGGAGTCGGCGATCGCCGCGGTGAAGCCCGGAGTCGCAAAGAGGTTGCCCTCGAGGTCGATGGCGAGCACGTCAATGTCCCATTTCGAGGTCGCGGCGTTGAGGGTGTCGACTCCACCGGCGATGATGGCTGTTGCGAGCACGTCTGCGTCGATGATGCTGTCCGCAACGACCGTGACCTGGGTGAATTCGCCGCGGCCCCAGATGTGGTCGCCTCGCTCGGCGGACCCCGATGTGGCCACCGCTCGTCGGGAGCCGTCGAGGCGAATTGAGGTCAGCAATTGCGTCCGGTCGGACGGGTCCACGATGCCGACTGTCGTGGGGTGCCCCGAGGTGAGAACGTCGCCCCCTGCGTTAACAATCCAATCCCCGGACGCGTCGAGCAATTGACCAGCGGCGGCTATGGCCAGCGCCTTCACGATCCCGGACAGGTCGATGACGCCATCGGGCCGGTGCGGCGTGAACGCACCTCCGGTGAGCGAGCGCCACTCGATCGAACGAGAGTACGCATCCCGCAATTCTGCGCTCGCGTCGGTGAGCAGTAGCGAGCCGTCGGCGATTCTGCTGATCTCGCTGTCGGCACGATAGAGGCTGAACCTTGAGTCGTAGTCTGCGAAAACTGCCTCGATTTCGGCAATCCGGATGGCTGGTTGGATCGAGACGACTGTTCCCATGGTCTCGAATACGTGGGTCATGCTTTTGCTTTGTCGAGCGCCGACTGCATCGACGACAGGTACGCCTCGGTCGTGTAGGTGGCCCCGCTGATGTTGGACACGTTCACCGACTGCGCCTTGAGTACCTCTGAACGGATGATCGGAGCCGCGTAATTGCTGATCTGAACCGACCGACCACCGTACGTCGTGAGTTCGAGCGGGGCCACGTTGGTGATTTTGCCCCCCGAGACCGTGACCTTCACCTGCACGGGCCCGAACGGCGTCTGTGCCTCATCGCCGGAATAGCTTCCGTCCTTGAGCGCACCCGATCCCGTCGAACTCGTGCCGCCGGACGACGCGGAGCCGCTCGAACCGCCGCTCGTCGAGCCGGAGGAGTTCGTCGACCCGGTACCCGACGTCGTCGGTGGCGCCGCGACCGCGTTGCCGATCTCGATCCCGAGAAAGAGCACGGCGATCGACCCAGCGGTGCTGAGGAAAATTGCGCGCGCCCTCACCAGTCGAACCTCTCGACGTGGATCTGGTGTTCGGGAACACCGGCCGATTGGGCCTCAGAGACGACGCGCTCGGCCCAGGCGCCCGGCCCACACACGTACAGGTCTGATGACAGAAGGTCGGGGAAAATCGAGCGCAGGGAGACACCCCGCTCGCCGTCCCGGGCACTGAGCCACGATTTTGAACCGCGGCCGCGCCTCCCAAAGGACGTGTACAGAACGGCATCTCTCTCGTCGGCGACCTCCGTGAGCTCATCCAACAGGTAAGCCTCGTGCTCGCTTGAACCGCGCAAGAGAATGGTTGCTTCGCGCGGTGCGAGTCGCGCGTGTTCGAGGAGCGCGCGAACCGGTGTGACGCCAATTCCCGCCGCCACGATCGCGAGCTTGGGTGCGGTGCGCCCGGCATCCGTGAATAGACCATACGGGCCCTCGAACCACACGCGTGTGCCGGGACGGAGACGCGCGATTCGTGCGGTGCCGTTTCCGAGCGCACGGACCGTGATGCGGGCGGTGCGGCTCGTTGGCACTGCGGACAGAGAGATGGGGTGCGAATGCCACCAGGTGCCCGCCGACCAGAACCGCCAGACGAAGTATTGTCCGCCGCCCGACCCCAGAGCAGTAAGGTCGCGACCGGTCAGGTAAATGGAGACGACGTCGGTCGACACCCTCTCCATCCGAGATATTCGCACATCATGTCGCACGCTCCGCACGACCGGAATAATGAATCGGTAGATGCCGATCGACCCAATCGCGAGCACATACAGCAAGATCCAGTACGTGCGCTCGTAGGTTCCGACCGCCAACATTCCGCCGACGCTCAGTTCGTGAGGCAACGCGACCAGGACGGCGACATAGCTCAGCAGGTGGATGAGATGCCAGGCTTCGTAGCTGAATTTGCGCCTGACCGCCACGAGCGAGGTGATCACCACGCCGATCAGGAGGAACATCCCGACAAAGGCCAACGGCATGTCGTTGATCAGCCACATCGGAACGATTTCGGCGATGGCATTGACGTTGGTGGTCATGCCATAGCCCACGAGAAGAAATACGACGTGGCCGAGGATGAGATAGAGAGCGGGTTTACCGAGCGAACGGTGAAGAGCCATCGCCCGGTCGTTTCCGACGGCGCGGTCGATCGCGGGTAACCGTGCGGCGAGGACGATCATGACGAGGATCAGGTCGGTGCCGATGAGGCCAGCGATGATGCCGATGCTGGTTGCTGCCTGCGCGGTGGTGGCGAACTCGCGGGCACCACCGTACGCGAGAAACAGGGCGACCGATGCCGCCGCCGAGGTCCAGCAGGCCGCGGTGAGTAAGTCCGCGAGCCGGGACCGCCGGGCAAAATTCAACTCGTGGCTGCGCGCGCGGGCGTTTGCGGTTGGGCGGGGTTTCGCACCGTTCGGCCGGGGTGCGGTGTTTATCGTCATAGCTCCTCGTGCACAGTTTGCCTTCGTCAGTTACCGATGGCTACAGCTTCCACCCAGTTGCTATGTCCGAGCCGTATGTCGCCTATGTGAAGGATTGGAGTTTTCTCAGGATCACATCGTTGAGCACACGATTCGTGCTAAATAAGACCGCTTGCCCCGAGAAGATGGCCGATGAGGTAGGTGGCAGCGAGAGCGAGGGCACCACCAATGACCACTCGAATGGTCGCTCGAACGACCGGACTGCCACCGATCTTTGCGCCGATCGCCCCGGTTACGGCGAGCGCGAGGAGCACGGCCACGAAGGTGATCGGGATGCGCACGGCCGCGTGGATCAGGAGGATCGCCAGGAGCGGCAAGATGCCACCGAGTGTGAAGGCGATTGCCGACGCAAGCGCCGCGTGCCACGGGCTGACTACGTCATCTTCGTCGATGTGGAGCTTGGCTTCAAGGTGCGCGCCGAGCGCATCCTTTTCGGTGAGTTCGGCGGCAACCCGCTTTGCGGTTTCTGCCGAGAGTCCTTTGGCTTGGTACAGCTTTGCGAGCTCTGCCAGCTCGGCGTCTGGCTGATTTTTGAGAGCGACCTGCTCCTTTGCAATGAGCGCCCGCTGGGTGTCGCGCTGGCTGCTGACGGATACGTACTCACCGAGCGCCATGGAGATGGCTCCGCCGACGAGCCCGGCAAGACCAGCCGTCAGGATGGGCGCGTTGTTGGATGTCGCGCCGGCGACACCAACCACGATTGCCGCCACCGAGACGATGCCGTCGTTCGCCCCGAGAACTCCCGCACGTAGCCAGTTGAGTCGGCTCGCGAGGCCTTCCTCGCGGCGTGCTCGCAGACCGGGAATCAGGTCGACGATCGAGGTCATCTCGCCACTAAAGCACTTCGCGGCCACGGATTCCAGCAAGGTTAGGCGACCCTAATACTCGCTCGGCTAAGCCGGATCGGACACGAACCGGTAGCCCATTCCCGCCTCGGTGACTAGGTATCGAGGGGCAGAGGGTACCGGCTCGAGCTTCTTGCGCAGCTGGGCGAGGTAGAGCCGAAGGTAACCCGTGTCGGTCGTGTACTGCGGACCCCAGACTTCCCGCAACAGCGTCTCGCGGGGGACAAGGCGATCCCGATTGTGCAGCAGCACCTCCAGCAGGTGCCATTCCGTCGGCGTGAGCCGCACCGCGTTACCCGCACGCGTCACAACGTGTGCGGCGAGATCGACGGTGACCTCGCCGAACGTCACCGACGGCTCATCCGTCGCCGTCGGCGTGCGCCTTGAAAGGGCACGGATGCGCGCGAGCAGTTCGTCCGCCGCGAATGGTTTGGTCACGTAGTCGTCGGCTCCGGCGTCCAGAGCGTCGACTTTGTCAAAGGACTCGCTGCGTCCGGACACAACCAGGATCGGGATCTGGGTCCAGCCACGGAGCGCCTCGATGACCTCGATCCCGGTCAGCCCCGGCATCCCCAGGTCGAGGACCACCAGATCGGGATGGTTCTCGATCGCTGAATTGAGTGCGGCTCGGCCGTCCGCCACGGTCAGAACTTCGTATCCGCGGGCAGTCAGGGTGATTCGCAGTGCGCGAAGAATCTGCGGGTCGTCGTCAGCGATCAGGATCTTCATCGGATTCCCGCCAGTGGCTGCAGCTGCACAGAATCATCTCCTCGCGATGAGAGTGTGGAATACCCTCTCCCGAGTCAATCATGCGAAGGCTCGGTCGGTGCCGAATCTCGTTGATCGGGGTCAGCGGCGCGGCGTCTGCCGGCACCTACTTCGACGCGCCGGATCCCGCCACCCGCTCGGATTCTTTGGGTGCAAGCAGATCATAGACGGCGGCCCAGATCGCTTCCCGTTCAACCGGGGTGCTCGCCCCCGAGCGCATGGCTTCATCCGCCGTGGCCAACATGCTGCGGCACTGGCCGAACAGTGCGGCATCACCGAAGACTTCGCGTGGTCCAATCATGACCACAGCAACGTGCAGCGCCCGCGTGCCATGGCGAATGGGTCTGGTGCGCGCGAGCCAGTACCATGCGACAGCGAACCCGGCGAGAGCAATAACTCCCGGTGCCACAGTGCCGAGTTGCGCGGATGCGACCAGGAGACCTGCCCAAACTGTGATCGCGGCACTGCACAGCCACCAAAGTTTCGCAACTGACAATTCATGACGTTCGAGGGCTGTTGTTCCTGGCGGATACACACGGAGTCGATATCGTGCAATCCCCGTTCGCGCGGTTATCACCGGGTCGGGCAGATCGATGCGCCCCCAGTCCCAATACTCGGTGTAGGGCGAACGGAAGGGTCGCTGAGTTTCATGTGCTCCGTGGTGCGCTGGCTGTTCGCGGAACCGGCTAGAGATAGACATGATTAGCGCCCGCAAACAGGGAACGGAAACGGGTCCCGTGCACGATCGACACGATCATCCGAGACGCGCTCGGGATGAGCCGAATGATTTTGTACCTCGCGCAGCAAAGTCACTCCGATACAAGGAACGACAATGAGGTCGCCGCGAGTCAAGTCGCTGGGCAATTCGAGGGCGCGATGCACGGTCCCACTCGGTGAGGCGGGAAATAGAACGGCAGGCGAAGCATGCGCGGTGGATGCTCGTCCGATGAGTCGAGCCTCGCTGCAAACCGCAGAGCACCGATCAAGTTCGGCGTCTACCCAGACACTCAATTGACCATCCTCTTGAGAGACCGAAGTCACACGGGCGAGAACGACGGAAGCGAGTTCTGTCTCGGATGATTGCCCGTTGGTGCCCCTGACGACGGCTGCGGCCGTATGCACGCATGGTGTTCCGCACCATTCGACGAGTGTGACGAGTGAGAGGCCGGCAATCATGACGTCGCTAGGACTGGTTGTTGTGTGCGCAGGCCAGTTGTTCGAATTCAGGGGGTCGGCGATGCTCCTCCGCAGTGACGGAAGGATGTGAGTGAGGGTCATGAGAGATCCAGCAGATGAGATGAGTGGTTCACATCCTCAGGTCTACGCTCGCGCCGTGCGCGTTTCGGGATTCCTAACAATGTTCTGGCGCTGGAGCCGGCAACCCTAACGAAAGTCTCACATCACTACTTGTTTTCGTCTGGCTCGAAGCGATAACCCATGCCGAGAACAGTGACCAGATAGCGCGGCTCGGCCGGAATGGGCTCGAGCTTCTTGCGTAGCTGCGCGAGGTAAAGTCGCAGGTAGCCGGTGTCCTTCGTGTGAAACGGTCCCCAGATTTGCGTCAGGAGGTCCTCTCGGGTGACGAGTTTGCCGGGGTTGTGCACGAGAA
>JADGOT010000096.1 GCA_017882805.1 Glaciihabitans sp.
ATCCCGAGAACCTCGGTGACGTAGTAGGCGGGATTATTCGGGCTGGAGATGACAAGCGTGGCCATGCCGTCGATCATGGTCATATCGACAGGCTATCGCGCGGCGGACTGACCTTTTCGCCCGCGGCTATCCCCAGTTCAGGGTGTAATCCGCCGTCCCGCACCCCGCGAGTCCCGAGTTAGAGAGCCGCGCGGGTGCGCGGGCCCAGGTGGGATGCGAGCGCCGCGAGGTGGTCGGCCGTGTCGACGTCGCGACGCAGACCCGAGTCGAGTGGGATGTCCAGCTCGACGTAACCGGCGGCGAGGTGGGCCGCACGCGAGTGCACGCCGAACGCGGGCCGGTGGTCCGCCGCCCGCAACGCCGTGATGAGCACCGTGCCGTCGTTGTCGGCGTCCGGCACGAAGGCCAGTGGATGCTGCAGGGCAAGTTCCAGAGCGCCCGCAAGTTCGTGCGACTGTAGCGCCGGAACATCGCCGAGAAGAACCGCGACGCGGCCATTCCCCGCTGCGGCGATGCCCTGCGCGACTGCCGCGGTGAGACCACGCTCGGCGTCGAGAACGACGCGTGCACCCAGGGCCTCGAATTGCGGCGCAATGGATGGGGATGTTACGACCACAACGTCGTGCCCTTCGACGCGCTCAGGGACCGACAGCACCGCAGCGACGGTGTCGAGGGCGATCGCGAGCGCAAGCTCGGCAGATGCGCCCAGTCGGGACTTCGCCGAGACCGTTCCCTTCACGGGGATCACGACGGTCCAGTCAGGCACGCTGCCCGGCCTCGAAGCCTTCGGCGTACGCCTCCTCTGTGCCGAGACGGAACATGTCCGTGTCGGACGGCCGGATGAGCACGCGAGCGCCGGGAGCGTCCGCAACCACGAGGTGCCCCAGCCCACGCACGACGGCAACGGGAAGCCCATCGCTCTTGCGCTTGACCAGGTCGGCCGCCGAGGCGAGCTCGTCACCGACGGCGGGAGCGGTGACATCCAGAATCCGACCCTGACTGTCGGTCGTGCCGCGAAGATCGTCGAGCAGGGTGACACCGCTGCCTCCGATGGCGATATCGGTTTGGCCCTCGCGCCACGGGCGCCCAAGTGTGTCGGAAATCACGACGCCGATCGCGACCTCGAAGCGGTCCTGGAGGGCGGCGCGGATGCGCGCGGCGGATGCGTCGGGATCGAGCGGAAGCAGCAAAACGGTGCCGTCGGGAGTGTTTGAGGCGTCGACACCGGCGGCGGCGCCAACGATGCCAAGGTGGTTCTCGACGATGCGCGTCACTCCCTTCGGAAACACGCGCGTCGCGACGACGCGAACTGTCTCGTCGGTGATGGCCTGCTCGCGATCGTCCGCGTGCACGATGCGACCCTCGGCCTTGGAAACGATTTTCGAGCTGACGACGAGAATGTCACCGTGGTGGAGCCTTTCGACGGGCTCAGGGCGCGAAGCCGAGAGCGCGTTGCCGATTAGTTCGCCGAGGTCCATCCCGGCCTCGATCTCAGGAATGCCCTCGACCGCGAATACGCTGAAATTCATTGGTTGGGCGGGCATCAACGGTGCAGCTTGGGCAGCACCTGCGCGCCGAAGACGTCAATCCACTCGCGCTGGTTGCGACCGACGTTGTGCAGGTAGACCCGATCGAAGCCGAGGTCGACGAACTTCTGGATGTACTGCAGGTGCTTGTCGGGATCAGCCGAAATGATCATCCGACCCTCGAAGTCCTCCGGGCGCACCAGCTTCGCGATCTGCTCAAACTCGAAGGGTGAGCGGATGTCTGCCTTCGGGAACTTCATGCCGCCGTTCGGCCACTCGACCATGGCGTTGCGCATGGCCTCTTCATCGGTCTCGGCCCAGCTCATGTGCAGCTGCAACACCTTGGGCATGGTGGTCGGATCCTTGCCGACCTCGCGCGCTCCCTCGTCGAAGCGAGCGAACAGTCCGTCGATCTTCTCGAGCGGGGCACCAACAGTGATGAGCCCGTCGACCGTCTTGCCCGCGCGCTTGGCTGTCACGGGCCCGGCGGTCGCTACGAGGATCTCCGGAGCAACCTTGGGCATGGTCCAGAGCCGTGTCGACTCGAGCTTGAAGAACGGCCCGGAGTGCTTGATGTCCTTGCCCGCAATGGAGGCCGAGAAGAGCTTCTTGATGACGTCGATGGCCTCGAACATCCGGTTGATGCGCTCTGGCGCCTCGGGCCAGTACTGCCCGGTGATGTGCTCGTTGAGTGCCTCGCCGGAACCAAGTCCGAGCCAGTGCCGTCCCGGATACATGGCCGCAAGCGTTGCTGATGCCTGCGCGACCATCGCAGGATGCCAGCGGAACGTCGGCGCCGTGACGCCCGGCCCAAGGTCGCCCTTGGTGCGCTCCCCGAGCGCTGCGAGCACGTTCCAGACGAACGCGGCCTGTCCCTGCTGCGGAACCCAGGGCTGGAAATGGTCGGCCGCCATGACCCCCGAGAAGCCCTTGGTTTCCGCATAAGCAGAGAGTTCAACGATCTCGGTCGGGTGGAATTGCTCGAGCATTGCGGCGTAGCCGACAGTCAGTGAAGCCATCCCACAATGCTAACCAGCATCGCCAGCGAGCATCGTCAGCGAGCATCGCTAACGAGCATCAGAGAGCGTTGCGTTTGGCCTGCTTCTTCGCTCGCTTCCGCTGAGACGCCAGCAGGATTGCGTGGAATGCCTGCTGGCGTTTGAGCTGAGCGTGATTGCGGTCGTATTCCTTTTTGGCTGCCCTCTTGCGCGCCTTTTCGGCTTTACGATCCGCTCGCATCGCTACTTCACCTTGGCGAGAAGCTGATCTTTTGTGAGGCGCGAGTATCCGACCACGCCCTGGGCGCGAGCCTTCGCACGGAGCGCGGTAACGGTCTCTCCCGCGTCGGATTTCGTGGCTGCCACCTTCTTGGCTACGTCCGACTTCACGTGGTCGACCTTCGCCTTTACCGCGGTCGACTTGCCCCTCGCGGCACGCTTGGCATCCTTAACCGCGTTCTTCTTGGTGTCGGAGGCGTGCTTCTTGGCCTTGCGAATTTCCTTCTTGGCGTGCGCCTTTGCCTTCTTGGCCGCGGCCTTCGCGTGCGCCTTCTGATCAGCTAGCTCGTGCTTTGCCTTTGTCAGCTTTCGTTCGAGTTCGCGCTTGGCTTCCTTGCGCTGGTCTTTCTTCGATGATTTGGCACTCTTCTTGGACTTGTTAGCCACGATGTTTCCTCTCGTTTGTCCCACCATTCCTCGCGCGGGTTGTGGTGCGCAAGGGGCTAGCCAGCTTGCAAAAAAGCGGCTACGGCAGACGGAACGTAGGGGGAAACATCCCCACCGAGCCCCGCAACCTGTCGCACCAACGAGCTGGAAACGAGGGCGTTCTCGGGCGACGGAAGCAGAAAAACGGTTTCGACACCGGCCAGGTTGCGGTTCACAATCGCCATGGGCGTCTCGTAGGCCACGTCGATCTGAGAGCGGATGCCCTTGACAATGACGCTCGCCTCGACCTCCACGCAATAGTCGACCAGGAGCCCCACGCTCCAACTGGTGACCAGGATGTTGGTCGGAAGTCCCGCGTCTTTGATGGACTGCTCGATCAGAGTGACGCGTTGCGCGATGGGGAGCAGGGCGGACTTGCCCGGGTTGTGAACGACCAGCACGTGGATCTCATCGAAGATGCCCGCCGCACGACCAATGACATCGATGTGCCCCAGGGTGACCGGGTCGAACGACCCAGGAACGACAGCGATCCTGTTCATGCACTCACCCTATCCGCTGGACGTTACCGTTTCGTAACAATGCTTCACGCGCTAGTTCTTCGCGAGGAACGCGGCCTCGGTCTCGTCGAGTCGACGCGCGAGAGCCTCGCGCAGGGCAGGATGCCGCGCGAGAGTGGGGTCCGCCTCGAGAACGCCGGCTGCGAGCATCCGCGCATCGCTGATAAGTTCGCCATCCTTCGCGACCCGGAGGAGGCGCAGGCTCGACCGTCCACCGGACTGGACGCTTCCCAGCACGTCGCCCTCCTGTCGTAGTTCAAGGTCTTTCTGCGCGAGTTCGAATCCATCGAGGGTAGAGGCGACCGCATCCACTCGTTCGCGTGCGATCGTTCCCTCTTCGGCACGCGTGACGAACAGGCAGAGACCCGGTACCGTGCCTCGACCAACCCGCCCGCGCAGTTGATGCAATTGCGAGACGCCGAAGCGATCTGCATCGAGCACGACCATCGCGGACGCGTTCGGAACGTCCACACCAACCTCGATGACGGTCGTTGCAACGAGCACGTCGATCTCACCCGCCGCGAATGCTCGCATGGTCGCGTCTTTCACGTCACTGGACATTCGCCCCGTCAGAGCCGCGATTCGCTTGCCAGCAAGCAGCGGGTTCGCTTTGAGGGAGTCGAGGACCTCATTGACGTTGGCGGCGGCCGGCCCTTCGACAACGGTGAGGTCTGCCTCGGGATCAGGCGTCTTCGCGTCGATGGCAGGACAGACGACGAACGCCTGGCGACCCTTTTCGAGCTCCTCCGCAACGCGCTCCCAGACGCGATTCACCCAGGTCGGCTTCTCCGCGAGCGGCACGACAAAACTCTCGATCGGGATGCGTCCGGCCGGCAATTCGACGATCGTCGAGATATCGAGATCGCCAAACACCGTCATAGCGACCGTTCGCGGGATCGGTGTAGCCGTGAGCACCAGGACGTGCGGCGGAGTGGTGCCCTTCTGTCGTAGTGCCTCACGCTGCTCAACCCCGAACCGGTGCTGCTCGTCGACGACGACGAGACCGAGATCGAAGAACCCGACGTTGTCGCTCAGCAGGGCGTGCGTGCCGACCACGATTCGCGAACTGCCGGAGACGGCTGCGAGCAGCGCCTTGCGTCTCTCGGCCACGGGAAGCTGCCCGGTAAGCAGCGTCGGCCGAAGCTTGGCGGCGACGTCCGGCCCGAGGGTGGCAACGATCGAACGTAGGTGCTGAGCGGCAAGAACCTCGGTCGGCGCGAGCAATGCGGATTGCCCACCCGAGTCCGCGACCGAGAGCATCGCCCGCAGCGCGACCAGGGTTTTACCCGAGCCCACCTCGCCCTGCACGAGCCGATTCATTGGCGCGGTGCCTGCCATATCCATGGCGATCTCTTCACCCACCAACTTCTGGTCCGCAGTGAGAGTGAAAGGCATCTCGGCGTCGAACGCCTTGGCGAGCGTTCCGGGCAGCCGCGCCGGTGTCGCCTTCGAGCGCAACTCGGCACGCTGCTGCAGAAGCGCAGACTGCAGCACGAACGCCTCCTGGAACCGGAGCGCCTTGCGCGCACTCTTCCAGTCAGCATCGACCGTCGGTCGATGAATCAGCTCAATCGCGCGCGCGAAGCTGATCAGCTGATAGTCGGACCGAACATCCTGTGGCACCGGGTCTTCGAGCGGAGGCAGATCAACCAGCACCGCCTCGATCGCCTTGCCGATCTGCCAACTCGCGATGGTCGAGGTCGCCGGGTAGATCGGAATCGGCTTGTTGACCCAGTCCGTCGCGAGCGGGTTCTCGAGTTCGATGTCGTCGAACAATTCATAATCCGGATGCGCCAGCTGACGCAGTCCTTTGTACTCGCCGACCTTGCCGGCGAAGATCCCGCGCACGCCGGGCCTCAGGTCGTTCTCGCGCCAGGCCTGATTGAAGAACGTGAGGGTGAGGATGCCCTTTCCGTCCGTGATCTTCGCCTCGAAAATCGTGCCGTGCTTAGCCTTCATCGACCGTTTCGCGACGGAGAGCACCTCGGCGACGATGGTCACACTTGAATCGACTTCGAGGTCTGCGAGCGCCGTCAGTTCACCCCGCTTGGCATATCGTCGCGGGTAGTGGCTGATCAGGTCGCCAACGGTGACAATCCCGAGATTCTTCTTGAACGACGACACGACTCCGGCAGCAAGAGAGGTGCTGCCCAGCTTTTCGTCGAGAGGCGAGGTCACCCTTCGAGGGTAGCCGCCACTTTCGGTCAGGCGAACCGAACGAACGCGCGCAATGTCCCGTCTCCGAAATCTCGGGTTTCCGCGAATCCCATCGACTCGTAGAACGCCCGCTGTGCCGGCTCGTCGTCGGTCAACAAGACTTTTTGCCGTACGTCCGGGTAGGGAGACAAGGCCGCCTCGACCAGGAGACGCCCAAGACCTGCGCGTTGCGCGGACGGACGCACGAGCACGTCCTGCAGATACGCGATGGATGCGCCGTCGGAGATCACGCGGGCGATTCCGAGGAGTCTGCCGTTTTCGCGTGCCACGACAACGGTCGACGAACCCGCGAGCGCGCGCATCAGCCGATCCGGATCGCCGGTGTAGACGGTCCACCCGACCGAGTTGTAGAGGCTGAGTACCTCCGCGCGTTCAAGCGCCGATCCCAAAACAACCTCGACTGCCGTCATTCGCCTATTCTGCCGCGATATCTGGCCCGGGTGCATAGACCATAGTTGAGGGATGACGCGCATCATCGGTGGGTTTGCGGGATCGCTCACACTGACCGTGCCCGGCGCCGGAACTCGGCCCACTAGCGACATGGTGCGCGAGGCGATCTTCTCCGCGTTGCAGGCGCGCGACGTACTGGATGGAGCGCGAGTCCTCGACCTCTACGCGGGCTCCGGGGCTCTGGGGCTTGAGGCAGCGTCCCGCGGGGCGGCATCCGTTACTCTCGTCGACCACAGTGTGCGAGCGGCCACGACCTGCCGCAAGAACGCGGCGCACATCCTGAAGTCCGCGCCCAAGGGGCATGCGGTCACCGTGGATGTTAGTTCGTCACCCGTCCAGACCTTCGTCACGGGCGCACGGCAGTTCTGGGACGTCGTCTTCCTCGACCCGCCCTACGAGCTCGGCAACGCGGAGGTCGCCCACAATCTCGAGGCGCTGGTGCCGCGACTCGCTCCGGGTGCGGTCGTGCTTCTCGAGCGCAGCTCCCGCGATGCGGCGCCCGCACTCCCCGCCGAACTCGAGATCGATCGCCGCAAGGACTACGGCGACACCGCGCTGTACTGGCTATCCCTGGCCTAAGCCCCGCTACACCACGTCGTCGTCGACCCAGTCGAAGGTCTTCGTGACGGCTTTCTTCCAGTTGCGGAACTGCCGCTCGGCCTCGGCGGGCTCGATGACACGCTCCCAGCGCTGGTCTTCCTTCCAGTTAGAGCGAAGTTCGTCGAGATCCTTCCAGAACCCAACCGCCAGGCCCGCGACATACGCGGCACCGAGTGCCGTGGTCTCGGCGACGACCGGGCGGATGACCGGCACACCGAGGATGTCGGCCTGGATCTGCATGAGGAGTTCATTGGCGACCATGCCACCGTCAACCTTGAGCTCCGCGAGGGGAACCCCGGAATCTGCGTTGACCGCGTCGAGTACCTCCCGGGTCTGGAACGCCGTGGCTTCAAGAGCGGCCCGCGCGATGTGCGCCTTGTTGACGAAACGGGTCAGACCGACGAGCGCGCCGCGCGCATCCGATCGCCAGTACGGCGCGAACAGTCCTGAGAAGGCGGGCACGAAGTACGCTCCGCCGTTGTCATCGACCTCGCGCGCAAGTTTCTCGACGGCCGCTGCGGAACCGATGATCCCGAGGTTGTCACGCAGCCACTGAATGAGCGATCCCGTGACGGCGATGGATCCCTCGAGTGCGTAGTGCGCCGGCCCACGCCCAAGTTTGTAGCCCAAGGTCGTGAGTAGACCGTGCTTGGACCGCACGATCTCTTCGCCCGTATTGAACAGCAGGAAGTTGCCGGTGCCGTAGGTGTTCTTGGCTTCGCCCTTGTCGAAGGCCGCCTGCCCGAACGTCGCAGCTTGCTGATCGCCGAGGATGCCGGCGATTGGCACCTCACGCAGAAGGGATGACGACTCGGCGTGCCCGTAGATTTCCGACGAACTGCGGATCTCGGGCAGCATCGAGCGCGGCACATCGAAGGCTTTCAGGATGTCGTCGTCCCAATCAAGCGACTCCAGACCCATGAACATGGTGCGGGAGGCGTTGGTGACGTCGGTCGCGTGTACCCCACCGTCGGTGCCGCCGGTGAGATTCCAGAGCACCCAGGTGTCGATCGTTCCGAACATCAGCTCACCGCGGTCCGCCCTCTCGCGAGCGCCCTGCACGTTGTCGAGAATCCACACGATCTTGGTGCCGGCAAAGTAGGTCGACAGTGGGAGCCCGACGGTGTGCTTGAAGCGGTCGACTCCGCCGTCCTTCGCCAGACGTTCGACGATCTGTTGCGTGCGTGTGTCCTGCCAGACGATCGCGTTGTACACCGGCTTGCCCGTAAGTCGATCCCACACGACCGTCGTCTCGCGCTGGTTCGTGATGCCGGTCGCTGCGACATCATGGCGCGTGATGTCGGCCTTCGACAGCGCGATACCGATGACCTCCTGCACATTGCGCCAGATCTCGAGCGGATCATGCTCGACCCAGCCCGCGCGCGGAAGAATCTGCTCGTGCTCCTTCTGCCCGACCGACACGATATGACCGGAGTTGTCGAAGACGATGGCGCGCGAGCTCGTGGTGCCCTGATCGAGTGCAATAACGTACTCGGGCATGCGGCTCCTTGGGACTACTGCAACTTCAGCGCTGACTAACTAGCTGACTAACTAGCTGACTAATTATGGGTGGCCGCAACCTCGGAGAGGTGGATGCCGTGCATCGCAGCGAGTTCATCGACGGTGGCGCGAACCTCCACGCTGGCGCGGCTCTCACTCCAACCAAGAACTCCACCAACGAGGCCGGCCATTTCGCCCAGCAACGCTAGCGAGATGTCTCCCGTAAAAGCGTGGTTGGTTCTGCGCAGCACCACGTCGATCAGATGTACGACGCCCTCGTTGGCGGCAATGTAGCGAATCTCGCCGGTGGTGAACGTGGGATCCGAAATCAGCGGAGCATCATCCTCGTCGGCGATCGCGTCGATGATCGCTAGTGCGCGGGTTCCGTAGCGCCCAAGCAGCACCTCGGTGCGTTCGGGGGTCTCGGTGTCGCGGTTGATCGCGATCCAGTCCGCGCGCGCCTCCGGAGTCGTCGGATACCCAACTCCGCCACCGATTGCGAGGGTCTCTGTCGAGACAGTGCGCTGCGCGCCGAGGTGCTCAAGAACCTGGTTTGCAAGCCGCTCGCCGAGCGCCCGGAACGTGGTCCATTTTCCACCGACCAGACTCAGCACTTCGGTCTCGGGCGATTTCGCAAGAGTGCTCGGAACGATGTTGTAGTCGCGCGAGACGAACCCGGGCTTCGTGTCGTCGTGCTTCGGGAGCGGGCGGATACCCGAGAACCGATAGACAATCTGCGAACGGTCGACCGGGATGGTCGGAAAAACGTTCGACACCAGATCGAAGAAGTAGTCGATCTCATCTTCGGTGCAAACCGCGGGAACGGACGGGTCTGCCTCGAGGTCAGTCGTGCCGACCATGACGCGGCCCTTGATCGGCTGGATGAGAACGATGCGACCGTCGTCGTTTTCGAAGAACAGTTCGCGATCGTCGCAGGCGTCGAATAGCTCCTGATTGTCGAGAACGATATGTGATCCTTTGGTACCGCCCATGAGTGCGGTTGGCTGACCCATCGCGGCGTTCGTCAGGTCGGTCCAGGGCCCTGAGGCGTTGACGACAACCTTCGCGGTGAACGAGAACTCCTCGCCGGTCTCGCGGTCGCGCAGCAGCACACCGCCGTCGGCGACCCCGGCTGCCTCGAGATAGTTGGCGGCGCGGGCACGGCCGCCGGCAACTCCCGCGGCGATGCCGTCGGCGAGAACGTCGAGCCCCAGTCGCTCGGGCTCATGCACGGACGCATCAAAGTAGGTGGCGGTGTACTTGATCCCCGGATTGAGTTTCGGCAGTTCCTGCAGCGACTTCTTGCGACCGAGGAAGCGGTGGCGCGGCACAGAACCGCCGTCACGGGAGAACGTGTCGTAGAGCACGAGGCCGACCTTGATCAGGAGCGCCCCACGCTCCTTGGGATTGCCCTGTTCGTGCGTCAGCAGTCGAAGCGGTGCGGACAGAATGCCTGAAACCGTCGAGTAGATCGGAATGGTGGTGCGCAGAGGACGAACGTAGTGCGGCGCGTTGCGCAGAAGTCGGTTGCGCTCGTGCACGGACTCGTCGACGAGACGAAACTCGCCGTTCTCCAGATACCGGATGCCGCCGTGGATCATGTGCGACGAAGCGCTGGATGCGCCCGACAGGAAATCGCCGCGCTCGACGAGCGCGACATCCACTCCCTGGAGTGCAAGGTCGCGGAAAGTCGAAAGGCCGTTGATGCCCCCGCCAATGATTAGTACGTCTGCGGAGGCTCGCTCGCGCAGCGATGTTACGGACAGCCGCTCGGCCCCGTCTGCTGGCCGCTTCCTGGTGGTCACTTCTGGCACTGCGCCTCTCGGATTACGCGCGTTGAATTCGGTTCGCGCTTATGCCAGTCTGATCCAGTGTACAAAATTGGTCAAGGGCGCTGAACATATGTGCAGCGAGCTCTCATGACGATGGGGATTTCCGGGGCTAAACCACCCGTTTCGGACTCCACGGCCGCACATCCGCTCAAGAATCTGGATGCGCTCCGTGCGGCACAGCTGTACTACCTCCAGGACCAGACCATGGAGACAATCGCGCACGAGCTAGGCACTTCGCGGTCATCCGTCTCGCGGCTCTTGACGCACGCACGCGCGACCGGCCTGGTGGAGATTCACGTCAAGTCGCCGCTCGACCAGACCAACCAACTGCAACGTGACCTCCGCGACCGATTCGGCATCACGTCGCATATCGTTCCCGTCGCCGGGCAGATCAGCGACGTGGACCGTCTCGAGCGGGTCGCCATCACTGCAGCGCGGCTGCTGGTGCAGTTCATCGACTCGAACATGATCCTCGGGATCGCCTGGGGTTCGACGATCGGCGCGATCAGTCGGCACCTGGTAATCAAAGCAACGACAAACTCGCAGATCGTGCAGCTCAATGGCGCGGGCAACACGCAATCGACCGGAATCGACTACTCGAGCGAGATCCTGCAGCGCTTTGGTGCCGCGTTCGGTGCGACAGTGCAGCAGTTCCCGGTGCCAGCCTTCTTCGACAAGAGTTCGACGCGTGACGCCGTCTGGGAGGAGCGTTCGACTCAGCGCATCGTCGACCTCCAGCGCCGGATGGATGTCGCCCTCTTCGGACTCGGATCCCCCTTCGCCGAGGTTCCGAGTCGCGTCTACATCGGCGAGTACCTCGAACCGACCGACTATCAGTCACTCAGCGAATCGGGCGTGGTCGGTGACGTTGCGACCGTCTTCTATCGTGAGGACGGCACCTCGAACGACATCCCGATGAACGACCGCGGCAGCGGTCCTGCGCTGAGTATCCTGCGTCGCGCTGCACGCCGAATCGGCGTGGTGTCGGGCATCTCCAAGTTGCCGGCTCTCCGCGGCGCGCTGGCGGCGAACGTGATTACCGACCTGATCATCGACGACGAGACCGCCCGCGCTCTGCTCGAGAGTCTGGCTCCGTAGCGGCTAGAGACTCTC
This sequence comes from Glaciihabitans sp., assembly GCA_017882805.1. Taxonomy (GTDB): domain Bacteria; phylum Actinomycetota; class Actinomycetes; order Actinomycetales; family Microbacteriaceae; genus Galbitalea. The sequence goes on from JADGOT010000096.1 coordinate 11,460, forward strand.
GATCCACTCTTTTACCTCGTCGAGCGGCTCGCGCACCAGCGTGTAGATCGAACTTGTTCCCCGCTTCACGGATGTGACGAGACCCGCGTCTCGCAGCGCGGTCAGGTGCTGCGTGACGGAGGGCTGGGCGATTCCGAGCTCCGTCGCGAGCGCCCCGACCGAACGTTCCTCGATGGCGAGGAGCTCCAGGATGCGACGACGACGCGCGTCGCCGATGACCGCAAAGATGTCGGGGGCGGCTAAG
>JADGOT010000097.1 GCA_017882805.1 Glaciihabitans sp.
GCAGCATCTGGTGGGATCCTCTGGCTTCGCACCTCGCCGGCACCATCGGCACTGATGCGGCACAACACCAGATCGCCGAAAACTACCTGTACTTCGCCCACGCCTACCTGAACGCGCGGGCGGCCGCGGGCTAATCCCAGATGATGCGATCGCCGGGCTGGATGCGCGGCTCGTCGTAGAGGTAGGTGTCGTCGAGCGAATCGATTTGGTACGGAACCAGAATCGTGATCGCGATGCCGTCTCGGTGTTCGAGGCGCACCTCGATCGCATCCATCATTTCGCCGGGGATCAGCACATCGGCACCGATTGCAAGCGCTCGGATCGAGCCGCGCCGCTCGCGGAATAGTCCGACCAGACCTTCAATTACCTGAGGGATGTCCGGCGCCGTCGGAGTCACCGGCTGATCGAGCCCAATCGGAGCGAGGGTGCCGTCCGTCTTGATCGCCATGGGAAAGGGGATAAAGCCACCCTGTTCATCCAGAAAACTGCGCGCGGCCGCAAGAGTCACCTCGGCGAGCCGGTCGAAGTCGTCCTGCACCTCTTCGGATGCGTCGTCCCGCCAGTCAACCATTCGGCTACGCTCGCAATTTGCGATCGACGGCCGCCGCCGCCCACTTCGCGATGTCCGGCGCGCGATCGACGATCGCGCCCACGGCCTCATCCGCGGTTTTCGCAATCGCGACAACCTCGTCGAAGCGATCTCCGAACAGTGCGCGCAGTACGGGAAAAACCGGGAACCGTTTCGACCAGTACTCATCGATGTCGAGGAAGACCATCGGGCTGAGCCCCTCGGTGGGCGGCACGTAGAAATTCTGGTTCGCGTCCTCGAAGATCTCCTCCAGCGTGCCGGAGCCCCCCGGCGCGTAGATAGCGCCGTAGATCGCGAGCGTCAGCAGACCCTCCTCGCGAATCGAGTTCTCGAAATATTTTGCGTGCTCGGTCGCGAACGGTGTCGCCGGCTCGTGACCGTAGAGCCAGGTCGGGATGCCAACGGAGGCACCCGCCTTCGCCTCCGACTCCAGCGCGAGCTCCATCGCGGGCTTCATCCACGCGTGCAACTCGACCATCGCGGACGGAACATAGGCACCATCGACAATGAGGTCGGTGCCGTGCGGGAACGGGAAATGCCGCAGCTTCGGATCGCTCGAGATTCGAGCGAGCGCGTCGGCAAGAGCTGCATCGCCCAGTGGTGCGTATCGCGCGCCAAGGTGCGCGGCCTCCATCGCGCCCGGTCCGCCGCCGGTCAGGATGGTGAACTCCTGTTGGGAGAGTGCGTACGCGACGTGAGCCACGGCTTCATAGGTCTCGCTGCCGCGCCGCTCGCCGTGGCCGCCGAGAATACCGACGGAACGGGCATCCACGACCCGCGCCGCTAGCGAGAAACTGATTGCCGCATCGTGGAGAGCGCGTCCGTTTCCGATTCCGCGGGAACGGGCCGTCGGCTGGCCCTGCGCGAGCGTCGCGAGGTAGGTGCGAAGGTCGAGGGATCGTTCGAGGGAAAGTGCATCCTCGGCATCCCAGGTGTCGTACAGCGCGCTGGGCAGATACAGGCGATCGGGTGGAGCCAGAACGAATCCCGAATCCGAGATGCTGCGCTCTGCGTCCTCCTGGCCGGTCATAAGTTCTGAGGCTAATACACACGGCCCTTCGAGAGCCTCAGCGACCAGAACGTAAAACGAGCCGGGCCTCCCGTGTTTTTCAGCACAGGGGCCCGGCTCGCGAAGTTACGGCAATGGCCGCCTATCCGTTGCTCTTCGAAGCGGACTTCGTTTTCTTGTCAGCTCGCTTCTCTTTCAGAGACTTAGACGCAGCGGTCTTGGCGCTGTTCTTCTTCGGCGATTTGTCTGCCATAGGGCATCCCTCCCTCGGAAGCACGGACGGCTTCGGTGCGTAGAGACTACCGCTCGCAGCTATCAACGCGAAGGGCGCCCAATACTTTATTCAGGAACTTGTGTGAGTGGAGTTGCTGGAGACGTCTATTTCGTAGTCATCCATCACTTCAGCAACAAATCTTCCTGAAAAGAGTCGAGGGGGTTAGGGGATGGTGCCGATCCAGAGACTGTCGCGGGCGCGAGTCATCGCTACGTAGAGCTCGCGTTTCTGTAGCTCGGTGTGCTCGGCCGCAGCTCCCTCCTCCGGCTCGATCACGTCGTGCTCGCCGGGCAGAAGGTTCGACGGGACCTGCACCAGAAGAACCTGGTTGAACTCGAGCCCCTTGGCGCGCTTGATCGTTCCGACCTTGACTGCGTTGACCGGGTTACCGTCGTAGTGCGTGAGCTCCAGTACGGGAATGTTGGCCTTCTGCAGTGACGCGATCGCCGCGCGAACACCAAAAGTGGTGAGCGCAAGGATGCCGATATCGCCGTACTGCACGCCATCGTCGACCAGGGCACGGATGCGCCGCGGAACTTCGATGTCGTGCGCCGCGCGATTGCTGAACCGAACCAGCAGGGGGGCAGGTCCAGATCGCGCGACGACGACGTCGTCAACCGCACTCTTGCGGGCGCCCTCGATGTCGACAAAATCGTCGTTCGCGAGCAGTGACTCTGCAAAGCGCAGAATCTCCGCAGTGTTGCGGTAGTTCGTGCCGAGCACAACGCCGCGGCCGGCGAGCGAAATGCCCACCTCGCCGAGGGTGTACCCGCCGGGATAGATCGACTGCTTGTAGTCGCCGATCATGGTTAGTCCGTCAGGCTTGTTACCGACCAGGTGATGCAGCATCCGGATCATCGAGGAGGAGAGGTCCTGAGCCTCGTCAACGATCACGGCGCAGTAGCGATCGATCGGGTCGTTTCGCAACGACTGTTCGGCCAGAAGGATGATGTCGGCCTCGTCGTGGGCACCGCGCGCGAGCATCCGTGCCTGATAAGCAGTAAAGAGCTCCCACATTGCTCGGCGCTGGTCGAGCGAGAGTCCGCGCAGTCGGCCGGCGCGCTCGATCGTGGCGTATTCGTCGAAGGTCGTGATGCCGCGACCTTTGATGACGTGATCGATCTCGTCTTCCCAGTAGGTGGGTTTGGGCTCAAGGCGGCCGAGTGGCCCCGGCTTACCGATCGTGCGCCAGACAATGTCGAACTCCGCGTCCGCGATGGCGGGCTGGAGGTTCGTGCGAATTCCGCGGTCGGAGAGCAATCGCTTCGCGAACGACTGTGTACCAACGAATTCGATGCGCTCGCGAATATCGGGAGCGAGGCGCTTCATGAGCGATGCCTGCACGGCGGGCAGAGTGCTCACGAACGAGGTCACAAGTACGACGCCGGGTTGCGTTCGCGCAAGATAGGCAGCGCGATGAAGGCCAACGATTGTCTTGCCGGTGCCGGCGGCGCCACGGATACGCGACGGCCCGTTGAAGCTCCGCCGCACGAGGCGCGCCTGCTCCGGGTCGAGGAACGCCATCCACTCCTCGAGGGCGGGCGCCTTGACTACCGCGGCGACCTGGCTCCGAAGCGCAGCACTGCTGATCAGGGGCAGGGTGTCCTGCGTCGCGATCTCACCGGTTATTTCGCTGGCCTCGAGATCTGGAACGGCGTTGAGCGTTCGCTGAGCCGGTGCCGCGACGACGGGAAAGTAGTCGCGGCTCGCGGCGAGAACGCGCTTGAACTGAGGCTCGGTGAAACGCAGCCCGCGTTCGAGGATGTAGCTCGCGGCTGAGGTCTCGCCGATCATTTCCACCGTGCCGATGCGAGCGCGGATTGCCGATTGACCGGCGAGCACGACAAGCGCGTGGACTTCGCCCGGCGCAAGACCGATGTCGGCCATCGCGGCCTCGGTGGCGTAGGCCAGATCGGCGAGGCTGGCGAGATCATCCGTGACGTCGGTGTCCTGGCGGTAAACCCGACCGCCCTCGATGGTGACGTCGCTCCACGACTTGGTGTCGACGATGTAGAGGCCGCTCGGCCCAACCACGATGAGGTCAACCTGAGCGGAGCGGTTGCCCGGCCATCCTCGATTCGGAAGCAGGTGATAACCAATATCAGTGAGCGGCTTGAGGGCATTCAAAACGTCGCGTTCGACGTGAGGCTCGACCTGGTATCGGGCCGCAGCCTTGCGTGCGAGCGCTGCAGCGTGTTCGCGCTTCTCGGCAAGCATTAATTGTCGACGTGAATCGACCCCCGCGGATGGTGCCGCAGTCATGAATTCCTCAGTTCCTGCCCGAACATGGTTGCTAGGTATTTCTCAAACGGATACTCAAGCTTCGCACTTCGACGCAGCGAGCAATAATCCACTTTCGGGGGGCGCACGCCGCTACTTCTTTGCGCGCGCGGCCTCTCGACGGCGGATTCGCGGCTTGACGATCAGGTCGAGCGGAAGAGCGAGCAGCAGGATGAGGAGGGAGTAGTAGTTGATGCCTGGGAAGAACCACGAGAGGGCGAAGGCGATCAGAAAGCCAACACAGGTGCTCGCAATTCCCCAGACCTGAACGCCCGCAATCGGCGAACCCTTTGCTTGCAGTTCCGGGTGGTAGTGAAGGTAGTAGGCGATCGCCGTGAGTAGCAGCATGCCCACCGCACCCGTGCCAATATAAATCGCTACCGTGAGCTGGCTCGGGTGATAGACGGCCGTGATTTCGGTCGGAAGCGGCAGCACGACGATCGTGAACACCCAAGCGATATCGAGCCACATGAGAACGGGGGTCGCCCTCACGGTGTTCAGAAGCAGCTCGTGGTTCGCAATCCAGAATCGTGCGATGATCGCGAAGCTGAGGGCAAAAGCAAAGAGCTGGCTGAGGTTGTCGTGGATGAAGACGCCGACCGGAACCTGGTGTGCCTTGTTGGCGTCCGTCGCGACGATCTCGACGAGCGGCAGGATCAGGAGGGTAATCGCGATCGCAACCACGGCATCCGTGAAGAAGATCAGTCGCTCGGCTCCGCGCTGTTTTTCCATGGCACCCTGTTTTTCCATGGGTTTAAGGCTAGCGCACAACGAATTACGCACACATTAGACCCATTTTTTGACGATATCGACTGTTGTTTTGCCTACCTCAGGCGATATCGTGTTCACACTGGCTGTTCAGTGACGAACAGTCTGACCGTGTTCCGCCCCGATCGTCCCCGTGCGATCCGCCCCCAAAGGAGCGTTCTATGTCGTCTGCTATTCAAGCGCGCAAAGGGGAAACGGAGAGCAAAGGGCTAAAACCCGGCGCGCTCGGTCTCGCCTCGAGCGTCGTCGTCGGTGTCGCATCCACAGCTCCGGCCTATAGCCTCGCGGCCGCGCTCGGCTTCATTGTCATCTCGGGAGTCGGAAGCCACGTCGTGGGCGTCCAGGCGCCGGGCGTCATTCTTCTCGCCTTCATCCCGATGTATCTCATCGCCGTGGCATACCAGGAGCTCAACAAGGCGGAGCCCGACTGCGGCACCACCTTCACCTGGGCGTCCCGCACCTTCGGACCTGTCATGGGCTGGCTCGGCGGCTGGGGCATCATCGTCGCGGACGTCATCGTCATGGCGAACCTCGCCCAGATAGCCGGGCAAACGACGTTCGGCTTCATCGGCAACCTTGGTTCATTGTTTGGCGACAAGACATCCGCCGCCTATTGGGCCTCGATCGCGTCAAACTACTGGTGGGAAATGCTCGCGGGTCTGGTCTGGATCGCGCTGATGACGTGGATCTGCTACCGCGGTATCGAGCTGTCGGCCAAGCTGCAGCAGATCCTGCTGTCTATCGAGGTCGTCGTACTCATAGTCTTCGCGGTGTTCGCACTCGTTACGGTATACAGCGGCCACGGTGCGCCCGGCTCGCTCATTCCTCAACTGAGTTGGTTCAACCCCTTCAGTCTCAACTTCTCATCAGTGCTGGCTCCTGGATTGCTCGCGGCCCTCTTTATCTACTGGGGCTGGGACACCGCGGTATCGATCAACGAGGAGACTGCCGACCCGTCGAAGACGCCCGGTCGCGCGGCGATCATCAGCACGGTTCTTCTGCTCATCACGTACGGCCTTGTCAGTACGGCGGCCGTCGCTTACGCCGGCGTGGGCGACAAGGGTGTCGGACTGGCCAACAGTGCGAACTCCGACAACGTGTTTCTCTCCCTCGGGCCGAAGCTGTTCGGTGACAGCGTCATCGGACACCTCCTGCTCATTCTGCTAACGCTGTCAATCCTGACCTCAGCATCAGCCTCGACGCAGACCACGATTCTTCCAACGGCGCGCACGTCGCTCTCGATGGCGGTCTACAAGGCAATTCCGTCTCGGTTCGCACGAATTCACCCGAAGTTCCTGACGCCGACCTGGTCGACCATCGCCATGGGAATCGTGTCGATTCTGTTCTATCTCGGAGTCACGATCGCGAGCCCCGCTCTGTTGACCCCGCTTGTCGACTCGATCGGGCTCATGATCGCCTTCTACTACGGCCTCACCGGCTTCGCGTGCGTCTGGTTCTATCGAAAGAGCTTCTACAAGTCCTTCCGTGACACCATCATGCGGTTTGTGTTCCCGTTGCTCGGAGGCCTCATGCTGGCGGCCGCTTTTGGTTTCGGTCTGTACTCGTACGCGGCCGCCGACTGGGAAGTCGACCCCGTGACGAACAAGA
>JADGOT010000098.1 GCA_017882805.1 Glaciihabitans sp.
CGGTGCATACACGGTCAAGGTCGACCCAACCAACTATCTGGCGCAGTCGGCCGACACAGTCGTCGTGGCGAGTGACGTCACGGTCGACATGACGTTGGTTGCTGCCGGATTCATTTCTGGCACGGTTTCATCCGGCGGAATTGCGCTGTCGGGGGTGGACGTCCAGGCGGTCGACACAGCCACCAACCAGGACTACGACGCCGAGGCGCCCACCGACGCTCTCGGGGCATACACGATCAAGGTGCCGGCGAACGATCCCATCCTGGTCCTCGTCAACGACGGTCCTAGCTACTACCCGCAGTTCTACAACGGCCATGACCTCGTCCCGTTCGAATTCGATTCGGTGACCGTCATCCCCGGATTTACGCAGACCGGGGTCGATTTCTCGCTCGTACCAGTCGCGGGCAACATCCTCGTCGGACTCCTGGTGGACATCAACCCGCCGCCCACGCAACCAGCTGACGGCGTCACGGTTTCGCTCACGGTGCTCGATGACCTCGGCAATGTTGTCCAGTCAAAATCCACGCTCATCAAGAACGGATTCGGCTACATCTTCGGAACCGTCGCGGGCGACTATCAGCTCGAAGTGACCACCAGCGACGGCAAGCGGTACGCAATGGACGAGGTGAGTTCGGGAGGCACCGACGATCCCTTCTTTGAACCGCGCTCCTGTACTGCGGACCTCGGAGTGATCGAACAGGACGAAGTCGACAACGGCGAAGTCGGAATCCTTAACCTCGATCTCAATCCCGACCTGAGTATCTGCAACGCGGCGCCTGCAACGCCGAAGCTGCCGAAGCACCACCACGCGTTTATCCTGTCCGGCTCGACAGCCCCCGCGGTGACGGCAACCTCGACACCTACACCGACGCCAACCCCAACGGAATCGCCGAGTTCGAGCCCGTCGCCGTCGCCGAGCGCGACGACGACCCCGACGCCCGCGCCCGCAGTGAGTACCGGTATATGGCCGTGGTGGGTCTGGCTGATTATCATCCTCGTCGTCGTCCTGATTCTCGTGGGACTCGGGTTCGTCCTTCTTCGTCGCCGCTAGTCTCAAAGGATGACCCAGCGGCATCCGTGGAATCGACTGCTCGCCTGGATTATTGACTGGCTGTGCATCCTCATCTGGGTTGCGGTCGTCGCCGCGGTCGGGATCCCGCTCTACGTGACCGGTGTGACGCGCGGCATTGATTCGGTAACCGGCAACATTGTCGGCTTCGTGACGTTAGTCGCACCGGTGACCGTCGCGCTCGCGTGGCGGGAGTCGAGTGCAAGGCAGGCAACGCCAGGGAAACGCGCACGCCGACTCGCCGTTCGAAGCAACGCTGACGGGACTCGAATCACGTTCGGTCGGGCGCTAGCGCGAAATGCCCTCAAGATCGCTGTGCCGTGGGAGCTCGGCCACACCGTCGCATTCACACTCGCGACAGGGCATGGAATCGTCCCCGCCTGGATCGTTCCGATCATCGCTCTGACGTACGCACTGCCGATCGTCTACGTGGTAACTCTCTTCGTCGGAGATGGCCGAACGCTCTATGACCGGGCAACGGGGACTGTCGTAACCCTCGCCCAATGAACGCAAAAGGGCGGCTCCCGAAGGAACCGCCCTTTGCTCGTAACTATTGCTTAGAAATCCATTCCACCTGACGGGTCACCCTGGGGTGCTGGGGTGCGCTCGGGCTTGTCGGCGACGACGGCCTCGGTCGTGAGGAACAGGCCGGCGATGGACGAAGCGTTCAGCAGAGCCGAACGGGTCACCTTCACCGGATCGTTGATTCCCGCGGCAAGCATGTCAACGTACTCACCGGTTGCGGCGTTGAGGCCGTGACCGGTCGGCAGGTGACGCACCTTGTCGGCAACAACACCGGGCTCGAGGCCCGCGTTGAGCGCGATCTGCTTGAGCGGGGCGTCGACGGCAACCTTGACGATGTTCGCGCCGGTTGCCTCGTCGCCCGTCAGGCTCTTGATGGCCTTGGACTCGAACGCGGTCTTGCCGGCCGGGATGAGCGCGACGCCACCGCCGGCGACGATGCCCTCCTCGACGGCGGCCTTCGCGTTACGAACGGCGTCCTCGATGCGGTGCTTGCGCTCCTTGAGCTCGACCTCGGTGGCCGCGCCGACCTTGATGACCGCAACGCCGCCGGCCAGCTTGGCCAGACGCTCCTGCAGCTTCTCGCGGTCGTAGTCGCTGTCCGTGTTCTCGATCTCGCCACGGATCTGCTTGACGCGACCCGCAATTGCGTCCTCGTCGCCAGCACCATCGATGATCGTGGTCTCGTCCTTGGTGACGACAACGCGGCGGGCCTTACCCAGCAGGTCGAGCGTCGCGTTCTCGAGCTTGAGGCCGACCTCCTCGGAGATCACCTGGCCGCCCGTGAGAATTGCGATGTCCTGCAGCTGCGCCTTGCGACGGTCGCCGAAGCCGGGGGCCTTGACTGCAACCGACTTGAAGATGCCGCGGAGCTTGTTGACGACCAGTGTCGCGAGAGCCTCGCCGTCGACATCCTCAGCAATGATGAGCAGCTGCTTGCCATCCTGGATGACCTTGTCGACGATGGGCAGCAGGTCCTTGATGTTGGAAATCTTGCTGTTGACGATCAGGATGTATGGGTCTTCGAAGACCGTCTCCTGGCGCTCCTGGTCGGTGACGAAGTACGCCGACAGGAATCCCTTGTCGAAGCGCATACCCTCGGTGAGCTCAAGCTCGGTACCGAAGGTGTTCGACTCCTCGACGGTGACAACACCCTCCTTGCCGACCTTGTCGATCGCCTCTGCGATGAGCGCGCCGATTTCGGGGTCACCAGCGGAGATGGATGCGGTGGCCGCGATCTCTTCCTTGGTCTCGATCTCCTTCGCCGAGGCGACGAGCGCCTCAATGACGGCGGCCGTGGCCTTCTCGATTCCGCGCTTCAGGCTGATCGGGTCTGCGCCGGCTGCAACGTTGCGCAGTCCTTCGCGAACCAGCGCCTGGGCGAGAACGACCGAGGTGGTCGTTCCGTCGCCGGCGACGTCATCCGTCTTCTTTGCGACCTCTTTGACCAGCTCTGCGCCGATCTTCTCGTAGGGGTCGTCGAGCTCAATTTCTTTCGCGATCGACACACCGTCGTTCGTGATGGTTGGCGCGCCCCACTTCTTCTCCAGCACGACGTTGCGGCCGCGTGGGCCAAGCGTCACCTTGACGGCGTCGGCGAGAATGTTGAGGCCACGCTCGAGGCCACGGCGGGCCTCTTCGTTGAAAGCAATGATCTTTGCCATGTGTTACTTGTCCCTCTCGGACTAATGGTCTGCGTTAGCACTCAGTGGCGTCGAGTGCCAAAGACATTCTGGCACTCCCCCGGGGTGAGTGCAAGACGAGCGCAATCGTCTGAGAGGGGGAAACGAGCTATGCCAGACGCACCGACTCCGCCTGTGGGCCCTTGCTGCCAGTGCCGACCTCGAAGGTGACCTGCTGACCCTCCTCGAGCACCTTGTATCCGCCCATATCGATCGCGGAATAGTGCACGAAGACGTCTTGTCCGCCGCCCTCGACGGTGATGAAACCGTAACCCTTTTCAGCGTTGAACCATTTGACGGTTCCGTTCGCCATTTGTCTACTCCCTTGGCTTGCGAAGGCGGCACCAAACAGGCGGCCAATCCCCAGATATTAGCGGAGCCGGAACTAAGTCGATGACCCGCGCGAAAGGATTAAACAAGCCAGAAACACGCCAGTATTCTGACCAAAACTGCGGGAGACGCCGATCGCGCGTTAGCCCGTGAAGTCCTTGCCGACAACCACCGTGATGGGCGAGGCAAGGTAGGCGTTGCTGAACTGAATGTCCTGTGCTCCCAGCAAGATCTGGATGCCTTGGGCGATATCCTCATTGGCCGCTGATGAGTAGTAAACCGTGGTGGTCTTGATGTTCGTCGCTGTGGAGTTGGCCGTCGCTGTGACGTTCCAGCCCTTTGCGGTGAGCTTTGCGCCAGCCTTGGTCTGCAAGCCCACGACGTCAGTTCCGTTGAGCACGGTGATCGTGATCTTGCGCGCCACGACGTCGGGGGCGGTCGGATCCTCGACGGGTGTGATCACCGGGGTCGGGGTTCCCGACGGCGTCGGGCTCGACGAGGCGCTGGCGCCGAGACTGAATTTGATCGAGTTATTGAAGATCGAGAGCACATACAAGCCACCAACGACCAGGACGGCGGTCGCGAGAACTGCCCACGCGAAGGTGATCCAACCGCGTCCTTTGACCTTGGGTCCGCGGTGGGCGCCGATTCGGTCAACGTTTTCAGGAAGGTTATCGAACTGGTCTGTGCGGAAATTCGCCATGGCTAGTTAGGGATTCCTTGCGTGTCATTGAGGGCTAGGGGTGCCGTCGTTGCCTGAACGGGTGAACGCACGTGCCGATCGCGCCTGCGTGCGCGCATCCCGTGCTCGCAGCAAACGCTTAACAAGCATTGGATCATGGCGCAGCGCACCGGGCAAATCAATGACGGCGTTCAGTAGTTGATAGTAGCGAGCGGCGGAGAGAGAAAACTGGGAACGGATGGCCGCCTCCTTCGCTCCAGCGTGATGCCACCACTCCCGCTCAAACTCGAGAATCTGGATGTCGCGGTCGGTCAGCTCGGGCTGGTTAGCCCGTTTGCGCGCCGGCTCAGGTGACATCCGCTTCTCCCTACTTTCGCGCCATCCTAGGACCGCCACGCAGCCAGAACTTCGCGCAACGCCAGTGCAAGAGGGATCCTCAGGAATCTCGGCCTAGAGCCAATCGAGGCGGTCACCGTGGGGGCCGGTGAACCCCTTCGGCACTTCGTTCAGCGCGAGAAGCATTTGACCGGTAACGGGGGACACCTGCCCGTTTAGCGCGGCTGCGGCCACCGGCACAATTCCGGGTCCTTCGTTGGAAATCCAGGTCGCGTCGAGTGACCGCACATAGTCAATGAAGCGGGCACGAGGCTCGGGCATCTGGTAGACGATCGCGGCAGAGCTCACGACTACGAGCGTCGCACCGGTTGGCGCCTCGGCCACGAGCGCGGGTAGATCGTCGATCGCGTCGCCTCGGACGATTCGCGGTGGGTCCGCGCGCACAATATCCATGGCCGCTCGGATTCGCGCCAGTCGTTCGTGCTGCTCTGGCCAGATCAGCGTTTCGAGCCACTTCGTGTCGTCCGGGTCTGTCAGGTCGAGCGGGTTCAGATCGATGCCTGCCCGCCAGACGATGTCGGGCAGCACGGACGGGATCGGCGGATCGCCCGTCGTCGCGCATTCCAGCAGAACCGTACTCGGCCCACCGCTCGGATCGATTCGCCGTCCGTCGTAGGAGTAGGAGTACCGATCGGGGTAGAGACAGAGACCAGCGGATGCACCCACCTCGAGAAGCGCGACCGGTCCGGTGACCTGTGCCAACAGCGGAAGCAGTACTGCGCACCGGCGCGGTTCGTTGGTCTGCGTTCCCCGAACTCGCAGCTCTGCGGCCACGGCAGCCCAGTGTGCGATCAGCCAGTCCCGCCATTCGTCGTACGGAACGAGCGGGCATCCCACCAGCCGCGAACACGCAAACAGGAGATTGGGCTGGCGTTTGGGCCGAGGAAGCTCGGCGAGCAGGTTCAGAACCTCGGTGTCGTCAGCGACGCCGTGTGCCCAACTCTCAAACAGTGCGGATCGCCCTGGCGCCTCGTTTTCGGCAAACCAGCGGTACCA
>JADGOT010000099.1 GCA_017882805.1 Glaciihabitans sp.
CAGCGAACTACTCGGGCTCGGGACTGTGCGTTTCCATGGCGACAAAACCCGACTTCGGATGCTGTGTCGAGACATGCAAGACGGAAAACTCACCCGTTGAGAGCGCCGCCATCGAAGCGACATCGCTGGTGTGTGGCGTTTTCGTGAGGGTTGCGAGCTCGCGAATGATCTCGGGGATGACCGGACCGTGACTGCACAGCACCGCGGTCTTCTTGGACTTCATGCGCTTGGCGAGGACCTCGGCAACCGTTGCCTCGTCGGTCTCGAAGGCATCCTGACTTAGTCCGGCAATCTCCTTGGATTTGATTCCGGTCAGGGCTGCAAGCGGGGCGACCGTGGCGATGCACCGTGCCGCGGTACTCGTGAAGATCTTTTCCGGTAGGTATGCCGCGATACTCGGTGCGATGATGGCCGACTGAGCCGTTCCGCGCAACAGGAGTGGACGGGTCGAATCGGGTCCGTCCCATGCTTCCGCGGGCACCGCCTTGCCGTGCCTCACAACGATAATCGCGAACGTACGCGCACGCCCTTCCTGCCAACGCTCAGAGAACGCATTCACGATGTCGACATCGTGGGGATAGGTGAGGCGATTGCGCGCCTTGCTCAGCGAGACCCACTCGAGCGAGGCGATTTCATCGTTGGGTCGAAAGCGTGCGGTCTCGAGTGCGTGAGCATCCACCTCGGCCGACCAGTAGTACACGATCTTGTTTCGCCCGCTGGGAATCTTGTAGCGCACCTCGCCGAGCGGTGCTCCGAGCCCTACGGAGAGCCCGGTCTCCTCAGCGATCTCGCGTACGGCGGTCTGGGGCAGCAGCTCCCCCGGATCCACTTTGCCCTTGGGCAGCGAGATGTCTTTGTGCTGGGTTCGATGAACCAGGAGGATGCGCACCTTGCCACCGACGATCCGCCAGCACACTGCGCCTGCGGCGAGAACGGCGGGAGCGTCGGTCATCGAAGCAGGCCGATTCGTCGACGCGATGAAATCTCTCGCATAAGCACATCCTGACAGTCGTCAAGGGGGGTGCCATTCTCATCGCGCGAGTGGTGTGTCCAGAGTCCATCCGCGTCGAGCCACCACGCGGCGGTCGAGTTGGCAAGGTCGAGTTCGAAGATGTGCTCGATATCGGCAAGATGGGCCGGTTCTGTCAGCCGCACCAGCGCCTCCACCCGTCGGTCAAGGTTGCGGTGCATCATGTCGGCACTGCCGATATACACCTGCGGGTCGCCGGCATTGACGAACGAGAAAATGCGGGAGTGCTCGAGGTATCGGCCAAGGATCGAACGCACTCGGATGTTTTCGCTGAGGCCCGGCTGACCCGGTTTGAGCGAGCAAATCCCACGAACGACGATGTCAACGGGGACCCCCGCATTGCTCGCCCGATAGAGCGCGTCGATGATCGCCTCATCTACGATCGCGTTGATCTTGATCCGGATGCCGGAAGGCAGACCAGCACGCGCGTTGTCGGCCTCGGTGCGAATGCGCTTGAGCAAGCCTCTCCGCATGTGAAGCGGTGCGACGAGCAGGCGCTTGAACTTTCGTTCGATGGCATACCCCGACAGCTCGTTGAACAGGCGGGTCAGGTCTTTGCCGATCGTGTAGCTGTCGGTGAGCAGACCCAGATCCTCATAGATTCGGCTGGTTTTCGGGTTGTAGTTGCCCGTTCCGATGTGGCTGTAGTACTTGAGGGACTTGTCATCCTCTTGCCGAATCACCAGTGCGAGCTTGCAGTGCGTCTTCAGCCCAACGAGCCCGTAGACGACGTGCACGCCCGCCTTCTCGAGCTTGCGAGCCCAGCTGATGTTCGCCGTCTCGTCGAATCGCGCCTTAATTTCGACCAGGGCAAGCACCTGCTTGCCGGCTTCGGCGGCGTCGATGAGGGCTTCAACGATCGGGCTGTCTCCGCTGGTGCGGTACAGCGTCTGCTTGATGGCGAGAACGTTCGGGTCGGCGGCGGCCTGTTCAAGGAAGGTCTGGACGCTGGTTGCGAACGACTCGTATGGGTGATGAAGAAGGATGTCCTGCAGACGAATTGAATCGAAGATATTGGGGATCTCGGTCGGTTCGGTGGGGATTAGCGAAACGCTGGTACTGGGAACCCACTTGGGGAACTTCAGTGTTGGTCGGTCGATCTTGAAGATCTCGAACAGGCCGCCAAGGCTGATTGGCGCGGGCAGGCGATATACCTCGTGCACCGTAATATCGAGTTCCTGCATGAGCAGGTCGAGTGTGGTGTCATCCATATCGTTCGAGATCTCGAGTCGAATGGGTGGCCCGAACCTGCGTTGCAGGAGGCCTTTTTCGAGCGCCTGGATCAGGTTCTCGGACTCGTCTTCCTCGATCTGCACGTCTTCGTTCCGGGTGACCCGAAACTCGTGGTGCTCCTGAATTTCCATTCCGGGAAACAGGTCACCGAGGTGGTTGGCGATGAGGTCTTCGAGCGGAATAAAGCGCAGGCGACCCGATCGGTCATCCGGAAGCTGCACGAAGCGGTTCAGGAGCGGCGGAACTTTGATGCGGGCGAACTCGGTACGACCGCTTTTCGGGTTGCGAACCCGCACCGACAGGTTCAGTGAGAGACCGGAGATGTAAGGGAACGGATGTGCGGGATCAACCGCGAGCGGCATCAACACCGGGAAGATTTGGTTGGAGAAGATCTCGTCGATCTGCGCGCGGTCCTCGGGACCGAGATCAGCCCACACCTCGATGTGGATGCCCTCGTTGTCGAGCATCGGCTTGATTTTCTCTTCGAAAACGCGTGCGTGGCGTTCCTGGAGGTCGTGGGCGATTGCGCTGATGTCGGTGAGGACGTCGCCGGGGCTCCGCCCGACGTTGGTCGGAACGGCGAGCCCGGTCGCGATGCGGCGCTTGAGGCCCGCGACGCGCACCATAAAGAACTCGTCGAGGTTGCTCGCGAAGATGGCGAGAAAGTTAACGCGTTCGAGCAGCGGGATGGTGTCATCCTCCGCGAGCTCGAGAACCCGCTGGTTGAACGCGAGCCAGCTCAGCTCGCGATCGAGGTAGCGGTCGGCGGGCAGGGTGCCGTCGTCGTCGGCGGACGACTCGTCGTCAAAGTCGTCGTCGTAGTCCGCGCCAACGGCGGCGTCCCCGACATAGGCTTCCGGTTCCATCCGTCAATACTGGCATCCGAGCCGGTTAACGCGTGCTTAACCCCTCGCCACGTACCTTTTTCAGGAACATTTGGGAGGGATGAGGCATCTGGAGTGAATCGACCGCGCTGGAGCCTCATCCGTCACAAATCTTCCTGAAAAGAGTAGTGAAATTGGATGTCGATCGAGTCCTGCGTGAAACCGCGGGAGCGGTAGAGCCGCAGGGCCGCTTCGTTGTCGCCCTCGACGTAGAGGTGGGCAGAGTGGATGCCCAGGTCGCGCAGACGCGCGAGGCCGACGTCGAAGAGCAGACTCCCCAACTTCTCGCCCTGATGATCGGGATCTACACCGACTACATAGAACTCGCCGCGGCCGCCCTCGACCTTGAGCCAGCAGTAGCCGATCATGCGGCCGTCGCGCCGCAGGACGAGAAAGGTGTCTGCGCGGAACCAGTGCTCGGTCTCGAGCTGCTCGAGGTCGGCGCGGGTCACAGAGCCCTGCTCGGGATGGTGTGCGAAGGTCCTCGCATTGAGCGCGACCCACTCATCTTCGTCGTGACCGACGACGAAGTACCCGGTCCCCGAGCCTGTCGAAGGACCCGACCCGGGATTTGCTGGTGGCACTTCGAGAAGCTCAGGGACCGGTCCCACGAAATGCAGCAGCTCGCGGACCGCCGTCAATCCGTGTGATGCGGCGAGTGCGCGCGCGGCAGGCGCATCCCCGTGCGCCCAGAAGAGAGTGGCGCCGCGATCGAGGAGCGTCTCGAGAAGCTGGGTGCCCAGACCGCGTCGGCGCGCGGCCGGCGCGACCACGAATTCGGCTTCGCGCCCTTCGACAGGCTCAGGGCCCAATCCAGGCCCAGGGACCGAAATCAGCGCCGCTGCATCCTCGCCGATTGCGACGAGTTCACGTGCCCCCGTGCGGTAGTCGACCAGTGACTGATCGGAGAACGGCGGCACTCCATCCGCGGCCGCGGCCTCGGCGATGAGCCGAACTATCCAGTCAGGATCCAATCGCGGTGAGGCGCTCATTCTCTTCTTCGTACACGTTGAACCGGTAGCCGACGTTGCGCACGGTTCCGATGAGCGATTCGAGGTCGCCGAGTTTGGCGCGCAGACGTCGTACATGCACGTCGACCGTACGTGTACCGCCGAAGTAGTCGTAGCCCCAGACCTCGCTCAGAAGCTGCTCACGGGTGAACACCCGAGACGGATGTGTTGCGAAGAATCGAAGGAGCTCGAACTCCTTGAAGGTCAGGTCGAGCGGTCGCCCGTGAACCTTGGCAGAGTAGCTGGCCTCGTCGATGACCACGCCAGACGCCTGGATTTTTGAACTCGACTTCTCTTCAACCGCACGCCCGATGACCAGTCGGATACGGGCATCCACCTCGGCCGGCCCCGCGGTCTCGAGCACCACGTCGTCGACGCCCCAGTCGGGGCTGACCGCAGTCAGCCCGCCCTCGGTAAGAACGAGCATGAGCGGCACATTGAGGCCCGTGGTGTTGAGAATCTTGCACAGGGATTTCGCGCTCGCAAGATCCTGGCGAGCATCTACGAAGATCAGGTCGCACGTCGGTGCACTGATGAGAGATGCGGGAGACGCGGGGATCTGGCGCGTGCGGTGGCTCAACAGACCGAGTGCGGGAAGAACCTCAGTGTCAACCGCAGAAGTCAGGATCAACAGCTGCGCCACGGGACCTCCAAAGTGCGTGTTGCACAGTCTACAAGCGCCTTACCATGGTGATGTGACGTCGCGTCTTTCGAGCATTGTCCCGGTCTGGGTAGTCGCCATCGTAGGCGCAGTAGTTGTCGGAGTGCTCGCTGCGCCGTCCGGTATCTACCGATGGCTCGCCGTCGTGCTGGCCATTGTCGTGCTGCTCACCTTCATCATCCAGCTTGCCCTTCCCTCCAAAGAGGGCCTTGTGCTTCGGATGGCGGCCAGCATCGGCGGCGCTGCGGTGTTGCTCGCGGTCGCGACAGGCGTACTCGTGCTCACGGGCGCGTAGGATTTAGAACATGATCGTTGCGCTTGAACTCACCTTCGTTGGTCTGCTCGTGCTTGCCGTCATCGCGATCGGATTCGTGTCGCTGACCGTTCTCGTCAACCTCTTTAAGGGACAGCGCTAGGGTGCGATTCGCCCCATCCCGTGTGTGACATCGCCCATGTTTGACCTCGAGGCCAACCTTCCTGCTGAGATCGTGCCGCTGTCCTGGCTGCTCGGCGTGTGGGAGGGGTCCGGCGTTGTGCACTACACGCTCGGGGACGAGGTGCGCGAGCACGAGTTCGGACAGCGCGTCTCGTTCAGCCAGGATGGCCTGCCCTATCTGAATTACACGTCGCAGACCTGGCTGCTCAACGAGGCGCTGACCCCGCTGGCATCCGAGTCGGGATACTGGCGACTCAGTCGCACGCTCGGCGACGGCGACCCCGGACCAGCGATGCTCCCGGCAAGCGGTGAGCGCCCCTTCCAGACCGCGGATGCCGTCGAAACTCTCCGTAACGAAGCGGGTGGTTTCGACATTGAGGTTTCGGTAATCCACCCGGGCGGTGTGCACGAGCTCTACCTGGGGCGGGTCAAAGGTCCGCGGATCGACCTCGCGACCGACGCGGTTATGCGTTCGGCAACCGCCAAGGAGTACGCCGCCGCGACGCGCATTTACGGCCTAGTAGATGGCGCACTCCTGTGGGCATGGGATATTGCCGCACTCGGACAGGACCTGCGCACGCACGCGTCCGGAAGGCTGGAACGTGTTGAGTAACGATCCCTTCACCTCACTCGCGGGTGCGGTCGGCAATCCACCAGAGCACTACGGCAACCTGTTGGCCGAGCAGCAGCGCCTCGCAGCGGGGGAGGCCGTGGTCGATTTGTCGGATCGCGCGGTGCTCACCGTGACTGGCGAGGATCGACTTACCTGGCTCGACTCACTGACCTCGCAGTCGATCGCGAAGCTTGCTCCGGGTGAATCCGCCGAGACACTCCTCCTCGATCCGACCGGTCGGCTCGAGTACGACATCCGACTGCTCGACGACGGGGTCTCGACGTGGTTGCTGCTTGAGGCTCGCGAAGCGGAGGGACTGCGAGCGTGGCTCGAGCGAATGGTGTTCATGCTGCGCGTCGAGATCGCTGATCGCTCCAACGACTTCGCAACCATAGGTACGCTCGGGACTCCGAGCCTTGTGGCGGCGTCGCCCAATGGGGTCCCGCTCGTCTGGCGCGATCCGTGGGTCTCGGTGCAGAGCGGAGGGCACCAGTACTCCCTGGCTACCCCGCATCCGTCCGCATCCTGGACCTACAGCGAGATTCTCGTCGAGCGACCACTCCTGGCGGCAGCAGCAACACTGCCGGCAGCGGGCACTCTCGCGCTCGAAGCACTCCGGATCGCCGCGTGGAGACCGCGACTGGCGACCGAGGCGGATGACCGAACTATCCCGCACGAGCTGGACTGGTTGCGCTCGGCGGTGCACCTGACAAAGGGCTGCTATCGCGGCCAGGAAACAGTCGCGAAGGTACACAACCTCGGTCATCCACCACGGCGTCTTGTGCTTCTGCATCTGGACGGCTCCGAGGGCGTTTTGCCGCACCACGGCGACAGCGTTCTCTCAGCTGACACGGAGGTCGGCACCGTGACGTCGGTCGCGCTTCACTACGAATTCGGACCCATCGCGCTCGCCGTGATCAAGCGCTCCACCGACCCGGAGATTGATCTCGTGGTTCGTTCCGGGGAGATCGAAATCGCGGCCGCGCAGGAGGTCATCGTGCCACCGTCCGCGGGCGCGGAGGCAGACATCCCGCGGCTACCGAGACTGCGCGCAACCTGATGTCGGGCGGCGACGCGCTTCGTCGGTTCGAGCGTCGCTTTGGGTTTCGACTCGGCCTCAGGGCGGTCGCACAGCGCGCGGTGAGCTCGATTCCGGTCGCGATCCAGATTGTGATCGGAGTCGTCGCGAGCTATTCGTTCGCACATTTCGTTCTCGGGCACGCGACGCCCCTGATCGCGGTAACGGTCGTCATTTCCACACTCGGCTTTGCTCGGGATGCACGACCGCGCAAGGTCGTCGAGTCGGCCTTCGGCATCCTGATCGGCATTGTGCTGAGCGAACTCATCCGGATCCTGGTCGGATCGGGTATCTGGCAGTTGGCGCTCGTGCTGTTCGTCACGATCCTGGTCGCGCGCGCGGTATCGCCGAACCCCACGTTTGCGCTGGCGGCAGCGACACAGAGTGCGCTCGTAATGATCCTGCCGACTCCGATCGGCGGTCCGTTCACCCGGAGTCTGGATGGACTCGTCGCGGGCGTCGTTGCGCTGCTGCTGACCGCGCTCATCCCGCGCGACACTCGGCGGATCGCGACTCGCGACGCTAAGGCGCTCGCCTCCGTGTTGTCGCAGTCGATGACGTCTCTGCTCGAGGGGCTGATGGACTCCAATCAACCGGCGGCGTTCCTCGCGGTCGAACGGTTACGCAAGACACAGGCGCTCATCAACAACTGGACCACGTCGCTCGACTCCGCGATGGCGGTCGCCCGCATCGCGCCGTTCCTGCGAAGGCAGTTGCCGGACCTGCGCAGACAGCAGGCACTCCTCGATGGATTCGACCTCGCCGCGCGGCACCTGCGGGTCATTGCGCGGCGTATTTACTTTCTCTTGAAGGAGGGTGGAGGGCGATCCGAACTCGTGGAGTTGTTTTCTGAGATCGCCGCAATCATCGACTTGATGGGCGAGGCAATTGAGGATGCCGCCAAGCTGGAGGAGGCAGCAGGGGCCTTGCGTGCGCTAGCCCCCCGTCTCGACCCGGACACCTTCGTGCCGCATGCCCCGGTGACCGAGAGCGTCTTCGTGCTGCTCTGTCGGCCCCTCGTCGTCGACCTGCTGATGGCGACCGGATACTCGATCGATGATGCGCGGGCGCTACTGCCCGTGCTCTAACGCGGTCCGATCGCGTCCCAGGCGATGGTGAGCTCTCCGAGCCGCCAACGCGATTTCGTCCCCAGTACGGGCCAGCCGTCGGCGCGCATCCCTTCCACTGTGGCAATCCAGCGCTGGGACGGACCGTAGACCGAGAGCGGCGCATTGACCTGCCAGTGTCGGTCGAGGGCGGCGAGAAACTCGTGGATGCGCTCGCCGGGTACGTTGCGATGAATGAGTGCTTTGGGTAGTCGCTCGGCGACAATGGATGGCTTGCCGAGCCCCTCGAGACGCAGGCTGACCGTCAGGCTCTGCGGCCCCGCTGCGTCGAGGTTGATCCAGCAGCAGACCCGGCCTACCTCGTTGCAGGTTCCCTCGACGAGGATGCCGCCGGGTTGCAGGCGGGCGAGCATCCGGTCCCACGCCTTGTGGACCTCGGATTCGTCATACTGCCGAAGGACATTGAGCGCGCGGATGACGGTGGCCTTTCGTCCTGCGGGCAGCGGCACCTCGAATCCGCCGAGTCGAAAGCTCACGCCGGGACGAGCATCCTGCGATGCTCGGGAGACACGGTCCGGATCGATCTCGATTCCGATGACCTCGACCTCCGGGCGCACGCGAGCCAAGCGAGACTGCAACTCGAGGCTGGTGGTGGCGCTCGCGCCGTAGCCCAGGTCGACGACCAATGGATCGGCAGTCTGGCGCAGCACGGGCAGCGTCGCGATCCACCGATCGACCCGCCGAAGCCGGTTCACGCCGGTCGTGCCGCGTGTAATCCGTCCCTCGACCATCTCCCCATTCTGGCAACTAACCGTTGTGCAGGACTTTCATGCCCTTCGTCACTAACACGCCCGACGAAATCACGCTTCGGCGACGAAACTCCTGCACAACCGGTAGGGCTGGTCGCGAATAGGCTTGGGGAATGACTTCGACGCTCATTTTGCTCCGCCACGGCAACTCCGATTGGAACCAGAAAAACCTCTTCACCGGCTGGGTGGATGTGCGGCTCAGCGACCAGGGGATCACCGAGGCCAAGCGGGCAGGCGAGCTGCTGGCGGAATCGGGTCGGGGGGCCGACATCCTCTACACGAGCGTCCTGTCCCGGGCGATCCAGACGGCCGATCTGGCACTGGATGTGGCGGACCGGCTCTGGATTCCCGTCAAGCGCAGTTGGCGGCTCAACGAACGCCACTACGGCGCGCTGCAGGGACTCGACAAGGCGGAGACGCTCGAGAAGTACGGTCCCGAAAAGTTCCAGGAGTGGCGCCGTAGCTTCGATGTGCCGCCGCCCGTCCTGGCGGATGACGCCGAATACAGCCAGGTGCATGACGAGCGCTACGCCCACATTGACGGCGAGATTCCGCGCACCGAGTCGCTCAAGCTCGTGATCGAGCGCCTACTGCCCTACTGGCACTCAGACATCACTGTCGATCTGGCCGCGGGCAAGACCGTACTCGTGACCGCGCACGGCAACTCGCTGCGCGCCATGGTCAAGCACCTCGACGGCATCAGTGACGCCGAGATCGCCGAGCTGAACATCCCGACCGGCATCCCGCTCGTCTACGAGCTCGACGACAACTTTGTGCCTACCAAACCGGGCGCGTACCTCGACCCGGAAGCCGCTGCCGCCGGTGCCGCGGCCGTCGCAAACCAGGGTAAGAAGTAGCGCTGCCTCAGAGCAGCTTTCGTTGCTGAGCCCACACGGTGAGTTCGTGTCGGGATGACAGCTGCAGTTTGCGCAGGACAGCGGAGACGTGCGTCTCGACGGTCTTGACGGAAATGAAGAGTTCGGCTGCGACCTCCTTGTAGGAGAACCCGCGTGCGATGAGGCGCATCACCTCCTGCTCGCGCACCGAGAGGCGATCCAGTTCTTCGCTGGTTTCGGCGCGCTCGCCTGCGACCGCGCCAAAAGCATCCAGAACGAACCCGGCGAGCCGGGGTGAAAACACCGCGTCCCCGTCCGCCACCGCCAGCACCGCGGCGCTCACCTGCGCACCAGAGCTTCCCTTGGTGATGTAGCCGCGGGCGCCTGCGCGGATGACTCCGACAACGTCCTCGGCTGAGTCCGAGACACTCAGCGCGAGGAACCGAACGGTGCCCAGTAGTGAGGCGCTGCGGGCAATGACTTCTGCGCCGCCGCCACCAGAACCGCCGGGAAGATGCACGTCCAGCAGCACGACCTCTGGTCGCAGTGCTTCTATCAGCGCCACGGCTTCGTCCACCGTCGCAGCCTCGCCGAGTACCTCGAGCGCCGCATCCAAGTCAGATCGAAGGCCAGAGCGAAAGATCGAGTGATCGTCGACGAGTAGCACGCTAGTCATCGGTGCGCTCCAGTCCAAGGTGCACCTCGGTGCCTCCGCCCTCGCCGGCCCGCACCGTCGCCGTGCCACCCGCCCTGGTCATCCGCCCCACTATGGATTCCCTGATGCCGAGGCGGTCGTCCGGAAGGGTTGCCAGATCAACCCCGGGGCCGCGATCCCTGATGAAGACGTCAATCCTCGCGGCGGTCGACTCGACATAGACAGCCACGTCGCCCCCTGCGTGACGGGCAGCGTTGAGCATGGCCTCCCGCGCGGCGCCGACGAGCGCGGCGGATACCGTGGGCACGGCAACCCCCGTGGTGACGACATCGATGCGCACGGAATAGTCGAGTTCGATTGCCGCGGCGATTTCGCGCAACTCGGCCGCGACATCCGTTTCAGAGGGGACATCGTCTGCGAACAGCCAGTCACGCAACTCGCGCTCCTGTGCTCGCGCGATGCGGGCGACCTCGCTGGCGGAGCCCGCTCGAGTCTGGATGAGTGCAAGGGTTTGCAGCACCGAATCGTGCAGGTGGGCGGCGATCTCCGCTCGTTGGTCCTGTCGCACCCGCGCGGCGCGCTCGGCCAGCAGCGACGTCCACAGCGTGACCAGTCGGGGAGCGCCAAGTACCGCGACGGCAAGGATGATGGCGAGCATGCTGAGCACCGCGCTCGCTGCGGTCGACCGCGACAGTAGGCCCACGAGTCCGGCGAAGAGCAGTAGGAAGGTCGCAGCGGTGCGTACGAACACGCCGTATCGGATGCTTCGAGTGGGGTCGGCAGCGTCGAACACGAGGCTCCAGGCGACGGACCCACCGCTGAACACAATGGCGGCAGCAACCGCGGCAACGGTAACCGGTTCTCTGGACGATAGCGCCGCTCCCAGCTCGACGAAAACTGCGGTCGCGGCGGCGGTAACCAGCACGGCAGCGACGGGAACCCTCCGGCTGACCGGCGCCGGGGCGTCCACCGGCCTCTCGAGCGGAGTGAGCGCCCACAACCACACATACAGCAGGATGCCCGCCCCGCTCAGGAGCACTAGAGCGCCAAACAGGATGCGAACCGTCCGCACCGGCCAGAGCAGATGGGCGGCCAGCCCGGCACAGACGCCACCGAGCACGGCCAGACGCGGGCGCTCCAACGGAGGTCGGACTGCTGCGGTGGTCACGAAGCCATCCAACCACCGTCGCCCCCACACCCACCCCAATTCAGGGTCCAATGGGGGTCATCCCTCATAGCGACACGGCGCGCCCTGCGCCACGATCGAGATATGCCGAAACCCAAGCTTCCCGAAAACGAGACCGCTCCCACGGACGGTTCCGCACCAACGGCTGCGCCCCCGGTCCCGCCCGTGCACGGCGCGCGCTTCTTTGCCTGGGTTCGTTCGCTGCGCCTCGTGCGCCAGCCGGGATGGATCGGAGGCGTCAGCGCCGGAATTGCCGATCGCATCGGGATCGATGTGATTCTCGTTCGCGGCATCCTGATCGTCGTCGCCCTCCTCGGCGGACCGGCAATTCTCCTCTACGCCGCGGCCTGGCTGCTGCTCCCCGACACCGACAACCGCATCCATCTCGAGGATTTGCTGCGCGGCAAGGTCGAGTCGGCCGTTGTCGGCATCGCGGTGCTCTTTGCACTCTCGCTTCTACCCGTGACGCAGGGATTCTGGTGGTTCGGTTCGCTGTACTGGGGCCAGCCACACTTCGGCGATTCCGTCGTACGCGTGATCTGGACCGTCGTGATTCTGGGTCTGCTCGTCGGGGTTGTGGTCTGGATCTCGCGCCGAGCGGCCCGGGACGAAGTGGATCGCCCTAGCGCTTCTCCTGCAGCCTCATCAATCCCCGAGCCGCCGGCCTCTCCCGCCGAGGGTTCCACGCCTGCCCAGATCGCGGAGTGGCGGGCGACGCAGGCAACCTGGAAGGCGCAGCACGAGGCGTTCCGCGAGCAGCAGGCCACCCAGCAGCAGGCAACGAACCAGGCGGTGGTCGCTGCGGCACGGGTCGAGCGGGTCGCCCGCGCCCTCGAATACCGCGAGCGGCAGGCCCGCACCAGATCCAACCCCGCGTACTCGACCGCGGTCATTGGCATTGCCCTGGTCGCGGGAGCGATCACCGCGCTCACTGTGGGGACGGGAGATCTCACGCCCATCGACGTGCTCACGGGGATGGCGGTCGCGGTGGGCGTTCTCGGCCTCGGAATCATCGTCAATGGGGCAATCGGAAGGCGTAGCGGGGGAGCATCCGCGATGGCGATGGTGTTGGTTCTACCGCTGATGGCCGCAATCGTCTTCCCGCAAAGCGATACCCTGCGCTACCAGGGCGCAAGCGTTCACACCCTGCACTACTCGTCGCACAATTCGCAGCGGTACTACTACCAGTTGACCGGCAACGTGACCATCGACCTCGCCGACTACTTCATCGGGACCAAGCTCAGCGCACACACGGTCCCCGAGTTCAACAGCATCGAAGTGTGGGCCGGGACGGGCGATGTGACCGTGATCGTGCCGAAGGCAAACGAGAAGGCGAAGGAGTTCGAGGTGCTCTCCGCGCGAAGCGTGTCCGGGGCGATCACCTCGCCGTCTGGATCGAAGGTCCCTTCCGGCTGGAGCAGCGCGGAATCCTCGGACAGGATGGCAGCTCTCCGGTCGCTAGGAGTCAACGTGCATACGGCATCCGGCAACGTGAAATTCATCCAGGCAACGGCAACGAACGGAGCAACAAAGTGAACGACACCGGCACAGGAAGCGTGAACGGTGAGGGCGGCAACAGCGACCCGGCGGCAACCGGACGAAGGATGCACCGTCCTCCGCGCATAGACACCATTATCGGGGGTGCTCTCTTCGTCGGAGTCGCTCTGCTTGGAATGCGTGTCGGCGGCGGCGTCGCTCCGCTTTCTGGGCCGGCGGTGTTGTGGAGCGTCGTGGGGGTCGGCGGGCTGCTGGTTCTCGCGGCAGTTCTCGCCGCCATTCTTCGCGGCGTGCGGCGCTAGACGGGTTAATCGGGCGCGGCGGTGCCGGTCGGCGGGTCCACTCGCATGTCTGCGCCCATCCCGCGCACGTGTCCGTGTGAGCAGAAGCGGCCACACCACGTATCGGGATGGGGCAAAACGAAAAGGCTCAGGACTCGGCGGGGATCCAGTCGCCGGTGGCCAGGTACTGGACCTTCTTGGCGATCGACACCGCGTGGTCGGCGAAACGCTCGTGGTAACGCGACGCCAGCGTGGCGTCGACCGTGTCGATGGCCTCGCCCTTCCAGGTCTCGCCGAGCACCTTGTCGAAGACCGACAGGTGAAGAGCATCCACTTTGTCGTCTTCATTGCGAATGTCTTCCGCGATGGCAACGTCTTCGGTCTTCAGCAGCTCGACGAGCTTGCGAGCGATCTCGACATCCAGCTGGCCCATGCTGGCGAAGGTCGGACGAAGACTCTTCGGCACAACCTTGTCGGGAAAGCGGTAACGGGCGAGCTGCGCAATGTGCTCGCTCATGTCGCCCATGCGCTCGAGCGAGGCGCTGATGCGCAGCGCGCTCACCACGATGCGGAGATCGCGCGCGACCGGCTGCTGGCGGGCCAGGATGTTGATCGCGAGCTCATCGAGCTCGAGCGCCGCAACATCGATCTTGTTGTCGTCCGCGATGACCGTCTCGGCGAGTGCAACGTTCGACTCATTGAACGCACGGGTGGCGTGGTCGATGGATACGGCGACGAAGTCAGCGATCTCGACGAGGCGCTCTTGCACCTCGCGTAGTTCCTGCTGGAAAACTTCGCGCATCGCCATATTCCCTTCGATGTGGGCACGTTAAACCCACACAGTTCTTGGCTCACAGTGGCCCGCCAAAGTTAACACCGGGTGGCCACGTCCTGAACATTGTTCAAAGCGTCGCGGGCTTTTGCTACCGGCCTCTCGGACCAGCCCAATTCATAACTAATCTAGTCGCTATGGACCCCGCAACGCTGGTGCCCCTCGCTCTCGCGTTTGGCGTGCTAATCGGTGCAGGGGTCACGGTCGTCATCTTCTTCGCGGCCCGACGTGGACAGGATGCGGCCGACGTTGTGAATACAGCGGTTCCGGACGGCGTCGACCAGGTGCTGGACACTCTCGAATCGGCGGGAGTCGTGATCGACCCGTCAAACACGGTCGTCAAAGCCTCGCCGGGTGCCCTGGCGTTCGGTCTGGTCTGGAACAGGGCTCTCGTTCACCCGGAACTCATCAGCATGGTCGACAAAGTTCGTCGAACGGGCGAACCCATTACCAAAGAGGTGCAACTCGCTCGTGGCCCGATCGGCGAGGCGAGCATTTACCTTTGGGTGCGCGTCGCGCGACTCGGCGCTCGCTACGTGCTGCTCATCGCGGAGGACCGCACTGAGGGTTACCGTCTCGAGGAGGTACGTCGCGACTTCGTGGCCAACATCAGTCACGAACTCAAGACCCCGATCGGCGCGGTCGGACTCCTGGCCGAGGCGCTGGTGAGCGCGAAGGACGAGCCCGAACAGGTCAAGAAGTTTGCCAAGCGGCTCACCAAGGAGTCCGAGCGTCTCGCAAAGATCACGCAGGAAATCATCCAGCTGTCCCGGCTGCAGGCCGCGGATGCCCTGACCAAGCCCGCCCTCGTCGATGTTGACAGCGTGCTGGCGCTTGCGGTGGACCAGAACCGGGTGGCAGCAGATTCGCACGGGATCCATCTCGTGAGTGGCGGAGACGAGGCGTACGTCTATGGAGACGAGGCGCTGCTCGTCGTTGCGCTGCACAATCTCGTTGCCAACGCCATCCAGTATTCGCCCGACAATTCACGCATTGGTATCGGTGTGAGCAACGTCGATGGAATTGTCGAGATCGCCGTCACCGACCAGGGCGTCGGGATTCCGGATGACGAGAAGGACCGCGTCTTCGAGCGCTTCTACCGCAGCGATCCCGCTCGCTCTCGCAACACCGGCGGTTCGGGCCTCGGCCTCAGCATCGTCAAGCACGTCGCCCAAAATCACGGCGGCGACGTTCGCGTCTGGTCGCAACCCGGCAAGGGTTCAACCTTCACCATCCGGCTGCCAGAAGCGTCGCCGGCAACAGCAGCAAGCCTAGGAGCAGCGCAGTGACCAGAATCCTGATCGTCGAAGACGAGCCGTCGCTCGCCGAGCCGCTCGCCTTCCTGCTTGAACGGGAGGGCTACGAGCCCACAATCTGCGCCGACGGCCTTGTTGCCGTCGCGGAGTTTGAGCGCAACGGAACCGACCTCGTACTTCTCGACCTCATGCTCCCGGGGCTTTCCGGCACCGAGGTGTGCCGCGAGATCAGGAGCCGTTCAGCGGTGCCGATCATCATGCTGACCGCCAAGGACAGCGAGATCGATATCGTCGTCGGCCTGGAGCTCGGGGCGGACGACTATGTGACCAAGCCGTACTCGTCCCGCGAGCTACTGGCTCGGATTCGCGCCATCCTGCGTCGCCGGGTGGAGGACGAGACCGCGAGCGAGTCAGTCCTCGAGGCAGGCACCGTGCGCATGGATACCGAACGACACACGGTCTCCGTCTCAGGCAAAGAGACGAAGATGCCCCTAAAGGAATTCGAGCTACTCGAGGTGTTACTGCGAAACGCGGGTCGGGTGCTCACCCGCGGCCAACTGATCGACCGAGTGTGGGGTTCGGACTACTACGGCGATACCAAGACACTGGACGTACACATCAAGCGCATCCGCTCACGCATCGAGGCGAACCCGTCCGAGCCCACAATGCTGCTGACGGTGCGAGGGCTTGGGTATCGTTTTGAATCGTAGATTCAAAGCGGTCAGACCAGCACAGTGCTTTGAATCGTAGATTCAAAGCGGTCAGACCAGCACAGTGTTTTGAGTCGTAGTCGCGACTAGTTAGTCGGAGTCGGAGTCGGTGTCGGTGTAGCCGTCGCCGTTGACGTCGGCTTGGGCAGCGGCTTTGGCGTTAGCTGCGAGTACTCGGTCTGGGAACCGTCGAGTACGGGGAGCAGCAGGTTGCGCCCCGAGACGCTGCCGTACTGGATGAAGACCTTCAGCAGCGCGCCGGGTTTGACGTTTGCGCTGCGGAATACAATCTGTTTCACGCCCGGGTTGCCATAGGAAACCGGGTCGCCTGGTTTGACGATGAAGTGGGTGTTGAGAACCTCGGGCTGGCCCTTGACCTGGGCGGTGTACTCGAGTTCTACGCTGATCGGGCTGCTGCCGCTGTTGATGAAGACCCCGATGAGGTTTGCGTCGCTGCCCTTGGGGCTGATCACAAAGGCGTTGCGAACCTGCAGCTTGCCGAGGTCGAGACTTACGCCGTCGCTCGGGTTGTACTTGATCAGCGTCGCCTGAGGGGCGAAGAAAGTGCAGCCGGCTGTGCCGAGGGCCAACCCGACCGCAAGAACCGCGGCAACCGCGATGCGTCGTCTCACGAAACCCTCCAGAAGCTACAGAACCTTTTCGCCTCAAGCTTATCGAGTTGAGCGGCATGCCGAGGCACGGCCAGGAGGCTCACCTCGGGACGAGCCTGCGGTCCAGCTCGGCTTGGTCGGCGACGAACCACACGTGACTTCCGCGGTTGGCCTCCCAGACAAAGGCATCGAACGCGTCGCTCGAGCTGGCGTACATGGATACGTCGCCGAGGATGGCGATTCGGACGCCGTAGTTCGTTGACTTGCGCAGAAATTCCCCCGCGAGCCCCGTCGACAGGTCGAAGAAGTCGGCGCTGAGTCGACCGGTGGGAACCACGAGCAGGTCGACGTGGTCGTACCAGGCGTTTCCGAACAGGTCCGAGCTGTCGTCACCGGTGGACAGAATCGCGCCAACCGAGTCGAGCAGGTCGACGCTCAGCCCATGAAGTATTTGTCGCATGGCGCGACGATAGCCGGACCGTCAATCGGGTCCTCCATTGTTACGCTGGGTGGTCCGTTCGGGTGCCCAACGTCGACCCCGCCGGGCTGAGAGCCCGCTGTGATAAACTGGGTCTCCTCGAATGGAGCCCCATACATGCTTTTTGAAGTCGGCGAGACTGTCGTTTATCCGCACCACGGCGCAGCAACTATCACCGAGGTGAAGAAGAGGATCATCAAGGGCGAAGAGAAGCTCTACCTGAAGCTCAACGTCAC
>JADGOT010000100.1 GCA_017882805.1 Glaciihabitans sp.
TCCTGCTCGTGGCTCCTGCCGGCTACGGGAAGACGACCCTCGCCCGGCAGTGGCTGGCCGCGTATCGGCGCCCGGTAGCGTGGTATCGGGCCACGCCGGCGTCCGCCGACGTGGCGGCGTTGGCGACCGGCCTCGCCGCCGAGATCGACGCGGCGATCGCAGACGGCGAGACGGTGACGACCGATCGGATGACAGCACTGGCCGCTGTCCAGCAACGCCCCGACGTACTGGCCCGAGCGCTTTGCCGAAGCCGGGATTCGTGGCCGAGGCAACTCGTGATCGCCATCGACGACTACCACCAGGCGAGCGGCTCGGAAGCCGCAGAGACGTTTGTCGGTGAACTGGTGGCCCTCCTGCCGGCGACGTTCGTGATCACGACGAGAACGCGCCCCAGCTGGTACACCCCACGGCAGTCCCTCTACGGAGACGCAGTCGAGGTCGACACCGCCGAACTGACGATGACCGAGGACGAAGCAAGGCAGGTCTTCGAAGCGTCGTCGAAGCCCGCCCGACGCTCGACACTCGACGTCGCTCGGGGTTGGCCGGTGGTAATCGGTCTCGCCTCTCGAAGCGGCCGCACTGACTTCCCGAGCAAAGCACTGCCGCGCAATCTCTACGAGTTCCTTGCCGAGGATCTCATCAACGCGACAACGCCCGAGACACAACATGCCCTCACTGTGCTCGCCCTTACAGGGACCAACGAACGTGCACTGATCCGCGAACTCGTCGGAGCCGACGCGGACGTCGCACTCAGCGAAGCCGAGAGGCGTGGACTACTCAGCTTTGAGAGCGCATCACGGGTAGTCCTCCATCCCCTGCTCGGCGAGTTTCTGATCGAGCGGCTCCGCGGCAGTCCGCGCGAGTCGTCGGAGGCAATCGTCGATCCGCTAGTCCGCGCACTAATGAAGACCCGGCGCTGGGATGAGTGTCTTGCCATAGCAGAAGCGCTTCCAAAATCATGCGCGTTCGCGGCAGCGATTCTCGAGAATTCACTGGAGGAGCAGCTAAACACTGGACGTGTTGCCACTGTGCGTCTATGGGTCGATCTGGCGCGGCGCGTAGACCTGGATGAGCCAATCGTAGAACTCGCAGAGGCCGAGGTTGCTCTTCTAGGGGGAGAGTTCGAGCGCGCGCTGGCGGTGGGGTCGCATGCTGCCAGGCGCCGAACGTCTCGCGACCTGCGATCGCGAGCTGAACTCGTAGCTGGACGGGCTGCACACCTTGCTGACCAGCGATCTGTCGCCATGGATTGGTTCCGGGCAGCTGAGGCATCTTCGCGATCGCGCCACGTTCGCGCTGAGGCCCTGTGGGGCCAGGTTGTCATCGAACACGACGAAGAGACCGGCTACCTCGAGTCGGCGCTCAGCCGCTTCGCCGATGCCAATGATGGGACGCTACTCCATCAATCGCGCATGGCGCACGGGCGCGTCCTGCTGGGGCTCGTGAACGGCAATGTCTATGAGGCACTAGAAGGCGCCGAGGAAGCCGGCGCGCTCGTCACGCAAGACTGCAATGCATACGCAAGGCTCTCGATACTCAACCAGAGCGCATGGATACTCGGTTATGCGGGTCGCTACGACGAAGCGCACCAAGCGGCAAACCGGGTAGTCGCCGCCGCAGACGCTGCTGGAATCGAGTTCGCGCTGAGTCATGGCCTACTCGCCAAGGCGCGTGCGCTGGTCGGAATGCGGCGATTCGCAGACGCACGGTCGGTGTTAAACCGAGTGACTACGCAAATTCGGCTTGACCCCGACGTGTGGACGGCTGGAGAGCTGGCGATAAACCAGGCTCGAACTCAGATCAGTCTCGGCGACCTTGACAGAGCGCGAGCGATTCTTGCCTTCGATCTGGACCGTCGCGTAACCGTGACCATGCATGCCGAACACGATGCTTACAGAGCACTTGTCGAAGCGGCCCGGGGCCGGCTAGAAGAGTCACTGCCTTGCGTCGAACGGTCGTATCGGTCGGTCCGCATCGAAGCTCGCGCCATCGCATGGGTGACAGAGGACATCATCTCGATTGCTCGCGGAGGCCACGGGCCCGTTCAATTGACCGGCGTGGGCCGCGTGTTCGAGAGCGGTTGCCTGGACGCGATCATCATGGGGTGTCGAGCGCTTCCTGAACTCGCCAAACGCATCGTCGTCGACGGAAGCCATCGCGAAGCCTTGAGAACACTCCTGATCTCATGCGGAGATAGGCCACTCGCGCGCGCGGCCGGCCTCGAGATCCCGAGGATGACTCGGCTCACGGCTGAACTCTCACCCCGAGAACTTGAGGTATACGAGCTGATGATCCAGGGCCGGACGAATCGCGAAATCGGGCGAAGCCTCTTCATCACTGAGTCGACTACGAAAGTGCACGTCCGGCACATCTTGGAGAAGCTCGGAGTCCGGTCACGTGTCGAAGCCGTCCGAGCTTGGGCGCCGACGGTGCTGAGCGACTCAGGCCTCGACGACGCCGGCTAACGCAACGCTCGCGAACGCCGGTATCGGCTCAGGCCGGGCA
The DNA here is from genome assembly GCA_017882805.1 of Glaciihabitans sp. GTDB lineage: Bacteria > Actinomycetota > Actinomycetes > Actinomycetales > Microbacteriaceae > Galbitalea. The sequence goes on from JADGOT010000100.1 coordinate 2,506, forward strand.
GGGCCAACACCCTCAAAGACAAAGTCATCCCGAATGCCCATCCGATAGGGCTCGTCTGCACCGGTCAAGACCGCCTCGAAGGCAGCCACAACTGCCGTATCAAATTGACTCTCAACCGCCTGGGCAAGCCTCAACCGAGCGACACGGCTCGGCATCGCGTCACGGTACGAGCGGTCGGAAGTCATCGCGTTGTAGGCGTCCGCGACCGCGATGATCCGTGCGAGCAACGGGATCTCGTCACTGATCAAACCATCCGGATAGCCGTTCCCATCGACCCGCTCGTGATGGTGGCGAACGATGGCAGCGATCTCGCTGTAGTCATCGACATTCCTGAGAATGCGCTCGCCGATTGTCGAGTGTTGCTCCATTTGGCGGCGCTCCTCGAGCGACAGCGCACCGGGTTTCTCGAGCAATCCAGCCGGAAGTCCGATCTTCCCGATGTCGTGAACGAGTCCACACAGATGGACGAGCTTCTGCTCGTGCTCGGAAAGCTCCATTCGCTTTGCGATATCGGCGGCGTAGATCGCCACTGCTGCCGAATGACCCGCCGTGTAACGGTCCCTAGCATCGAGCGTCGCCACCAGTGCAGTTGCAAATGACATGTTGGCGCTTGCCAGACGAGCGTTTGCGTCGCCCAGAGCTTCCGCCGTTTCTCGCTGCTGGCGGTACAGAAGCAACAGCCGCTGAGCGGCGACGGCTGGGATTGCGAAGAGCACGACACTCCAGGGCGAGACCGTTTCATACGAGTACGCGAGCACCGCGACCATTGGTGCATAGAGCGGGACGCTCGCGAGTTGAGCCGGGCCAACGGATCGAACAACGGCAAGGATCGTCGAAGTACCGCGAATCGACGGTGCGACTGAGCCCAGCCAGAGGTCGGTCACCATCTCAACCACGAAGGCGGCGGTTACAGCGGCGAACAATCCCCAGAATCCGCCTGATGTCGCACCCAGGACGGCCGCGGCTGTCAGCCCAGCGGTCGCAGTGACGATGAACCGAATCGATGTCCAGGCGCCCCACCGAAGAATCGGCTGCGGACCGTCTCGCCGAGGCAGCTCTCCAAGAACGCTCGCGGCGCCAACCACCGCGCCCGAGAGGGGGCCCAAGACCACGGTCGCGAAGATGTACACCAGGCTCGAAACAGATACTTCAGCGTTTGGGGTGAGGGTGATGCTCTGACGCTCTGCGGCTATCGCCAGAGCCGCCAGAATGCCAACGACGATGGGCTGATCGATTCGATATCCGGCGACCAGGAGCCCGACGCACATTGCGGATGCTGCGAGTGCCAGGAGGCAAACCCACGCTGCCAGTACGCGTTCCCGCTGGACGTTAGCTCGGAAAGTATGAGTAAGTCTGTTCAAGATTCTCTTGCAATCTCCCCCAAAAGGGGTATACGCTGACCGTGCCGTCAGTCCCCTCATGGAGGGAGTTCAGGTGTCTAAGCGCCTTGCTTCCATTGTCGCCCGCACTGCTGTGGTCGGCGGATCCAAGATCTGGTAGAAGCCGTCGAAGTCTTCTTTGTCCACAGATAGTGGTCATCCCCCGCATGAGGGATTTCCACGGGTTGTGGAAACTAGCGGAAACCGTCAATCCATAAGGCGCCGGGTGAGTGAGCACCCGGCGCGCAATGGATTCCCGTCGACAGTTTTCGACAGGACA
>JADGOT010000101.1 GCA_017882805.1 Glaciihabitans sp.
ATCTCGCCGACGACGAGTTCGCGCACCAAGACCGGAATCTCGGTGAGCAACTCCAGCAGCGAACGTTTTCTGGGCGCCCTCGCGGGACCGCCCGGCGTAGTCGTTGCCACGTCTAGCTCTTCGGCGTAGTCGACCTCGTGGTCGGCGACTTACGCGCCGCAGGCTTCTTCGCAGTTGCCGCAGCCGCGGGCTTCTTCACGTTCTTCGAAATGAACTCAGCGACGTCCGGCGCCTTGTCTTTCACGAAGTCCTGCGCGTTGTTCACCTGCGACTTCACGCGGGGATCGTTCCAAAACTGCTGCGCCTTTGCCACGATCTCGTCGTAGCGTCCGCGCCCGGCTCGGGACCCGAGCACGTAGCCGACACCTAGGCCCACCACCAAAAGGATCTTGCCTTTCATGGGGTATCTCCTCTGCTATTAGTTGGCGAGTTTGTTCGCGTCCGTCTTCATTGGACACTTTCAGCGTAGTCGCGGCTACCCCTCGGCGTCTGTGAGCAAACTCCCAGCCAACGCCTCAGATCGAGCGACGACGCTGGCCAATCCCGTACCAGCAATGCTCTCACCCACAAGTGGAATGTCGTCAGGGGTAGGCGTGTAACGGTTTGGCCGGTACCATTCCGCGCGCGCGAATCCATCGATCGCGGTAGCCGGAATTGGAACGCCGAGAACGGCCTCGGCATCCTGCCGTGCGACCTCGGGAAGATCGCTGTGCGACTCGTCGTACGACAGCCGCAGGATGTGACGGCCACCCGCCCTCTCGGCGACCCACTGCCACTTTGCGGTCGAGTGAGTAAGCGCGCGGGCGCGGATGCCTGGCGCGCCCGCGGCGACTAGCACGCCCGTCCCGCGAGGTGCGGCGTCGAGGAGCGGCTGGTCTACGACGAGCGTTGCAAGAGTGATTCGATGTCCGCGATCATGATCACGCCCGAGCAGTGCTGGCGCAGCTACGACAACCGTTCCGGAGATCGATGTCCCTCCCGCGCTGACCCCGTCGGCACGCAATTTCGTCGCCGGGGTGCGGAGCCGAACATCAACACCGAACCGCGACAGGTCCGACTCCAGCGCATCCACCAGACGAAACACACCCCCGCGCACGCCCGCAACAGCAGACCCGGCTCGTGCCGACGACTCTCGCAGGCTGAGCACTGCACGGGCGAGCGAGCCCTGGCTGCGCAACGCTCCCCGCAGGCCTGGCGCGGCCTGGTCAAGAGGCAAGTCGTCGGCATCGGCGGAGTGCACTCCCCGCGCGATCGGTCGCACTAGCTCGTCAAGTACAGCGGTGCCCATCCGCTTTCGGACCAGCTCGCCAAGGGTCTCTGACTTCGCGGCGTACTGCCCGGGAAGCAGTGTCTCGAGAAATGCGCGCCACCCCGCGCGGGTCCCGATGATAGCTGTGACGTCGATCGCCAGAGGCGAGCCGGGAATGCCCAGCAAACTGTTCTCCGGCAGACGGAATGCGGATCCTCGCGCCGTCTGGAGCCACGCCCCCACCGAATTCGGCTCGACGATGTCGTCGCCGAGCCCGAGCGATTTCGCGAGCGACACCACCGTGCCGCCTCTGGTTGCAAAGCTCTCTGCACCGGCATCCAGCTCGATCCCGTCAACGATTTGCCTTGCCACGGTGCCACCCAGGGTCTCGGATGCCTCAAGCACGATCACGCTTGCTCCACCGAGCACCAGCCTGCGCGCGAGAACGAGCCCGCCCAGGCCACCGCCGACGACGACGAAGTCAGCGGAGTCAGTCAAGACCGTGTACGAGCTCGACGATTCGCGTGAGCACGTCCGGGTCGGTATCAGGAGGAACGCCGTGTCCCAGGTTGACGACGTGCGACGGCGCCGCCTTACCGCGCTCGACGACATCCCGCACGTGCGCCTCAAGGATCGACCATGGCGCCGCGAGCAATGCTGGATCGATGTTGCCCTGCAGTGGGACGCCGCCACCCAGCCGCCGCTCCGCCTCGTCGAGCGGGATGCGCCAGTCGACTCCCATGACGTCAGCGCCGATCGAATGCATGGCATGCAACATCTCGCCCGAACCAACACCGAAGTGAACCTTCGGCACATCGAGGCCGCGCAGGTGATCGAGCACTCGCCTCGAGTGCGGTGCAACTCGGCGCAGATAGTTGACTTCGCTGAGAGACCCGACCCAGGAATCGAACAGCTGAACCGCGGAAGCGCCGGCTTCGATCTGCGCAAGCAGAAATTCACCCGCAACGTCGGCACACCAGTTGAGCAGAGCCGCCCAGGTGTGCGGATCGGAGAACATCAGGGTTCGAGCTCGTTGCTGATCCTTGGACGGACCTCCCTCGACGAGGTACGACGCAAGGGTGAACGGAGCACCGGCGAATCCGATTAGTGGGGTCGAGCCGAGCTGTGCGACCGCAGCGGCCACGCCCTCGCGAATGGGCGCAAGAGAGTCCGGGTCGATCGGACGCAGTGCCGCAACGTCGGCAGCAGTGCGGATTGGATGCTCGAAGACAGGGCCTCTCCCCGGCACGATCTCGACGCTCACTCCGGCCAGCTTGACGGGTACCACGATGTCGCTAAAGAAGATCGCCGCGTCCACCGCGTGCCGCCGAACGGGCTGCAGCGTAATCTCGCTCGCCAGGTCGGGGGTAAGACAGGCGTCGAGCATTGCGTTACCAACCCGAAGGTCGCGATATTCGGGAAGAGATCGCCCTGCCTGCCGCATGAACCAGACCGGCAGACGATCGGTGCGTTCGCCCCGATACGCACGAATCAGCGCGGAATTGGCGGTCGAACCGTTCAGCAAAGGATGGGTTTCGGGCAGTGGCACGCATCTAACATTAGGAGGTGCTCCTGTGCCTTACCGCAAACCACCGCAACGCCAGCTTTGAACTGCTCGAAAAGCTTTCGTTTGCTGCTCCCGATGCCGTGGCCGGGCTGGTCGACGCGACGGATGCGACGCGCGGTGCGGTCGTCCTTGCGACCTGCAATCGATTCGAGGCCTACCTCGAAATCACCGACGGCGGGGCCGTCGCAGCCGCGGATGCGGTCATCGATGTGATGAGCCACGCCAGCGGTCTTTCGTCGACCGAATTGCGAGCGGCAATAACCGTGCTCCGCGGTGATGAGGTGGTCACGCACCTCTTTGCCGTTACGAGCGGACTCGAGTCCGTGGTGGTGGGGGAAGACGAGATCTCGGGCCAGGTTGGCAGGGCCCTGCATCGTGCACGCACAGACGGCACCACGTCTGGCGACCTCGAGCAGCTTTTCCAGCGTGCCACGCAGACCAGCCGCGGCGTGAAGACTCACACTGCGGTCGGCGGTGCTGGGCGATCGCTGGTTCGTCTCGCGCTCGAGCTCGCTAGCAGCCGCGTGCCCGACTGGTCACTCGCTCGCGTGCTCATTGTGGGCACGGGCCAGTACGCCGCAACCACGGTGGCCGCCGTCCGCGACCTTGGTGCAACGATGCTCACGGTCTTTTCCCCCTCAGGCCGCGGCGATGCGTTCGGGGCAAAGTACGGCGTGGCCGTTCAAAGAGACCTTGCCGGAGCGATATTAGACGCCGACGTCATCCTCACCTGCACCTCGGCGACTGTCATCGGAACCAGCGCCATCATCGGCGATCAGCGCCGCCTGATCATCGATCTCGGAATGCCGCGCAACGTCGACCCGGCCATCGTTTCCCTTCCTGGAATTGAGCTCCTCGACCTCGAGACCATCAGCCTCCATTCGCCGGTCGAGGAGCTGAGCGCGACAGCGGATGCGCGCGAACTCGTTAGCGACGCTGCAGCCCGGTATTCCGCCGAACGCAGCATCGAACCTGCCATCGTCGCGCTGCGTACGCACATCTTCGACCTCCTCGACCGTGAAATCGAGCGCGCAAACAAGCGTGGCGCAGGGCCCGAAACCGAGGCTGCCCTTCGCCACCTCGCGAGTGTTCTCCTCCATGCCCCCTCGGTCCTGGGTCGCCAGGCTGCCCTCGACGGGCGTGGTCAGGACTTCATCGATGGACTCAGCGCGGTATTTGGAGTGACCGGCGCACTTGCCACGGACGATTCGCGTCACGACGCCGCCTCGGCTTAGCGCTTCTCGTACCCTTGGGGCATGCAACCTGACCACGTTCTGCCCTATGTGTTTGCAGAGCCGATCCGTACCGAACGGCTGGTCCTTCGTCTCATGACCGAGGCCGACGTCGACGACATTCACAGCTATCAGTCGCGCGAGGATGTCTGCCGCTATCTGCTCTTTGAACCGCGCACCCGCGAGGAGGTCGCCGAGAAGGTCGCGGCGCACGCCCGCGCAACCACCCTCGAAAAGGACGGCGACTATCTCCAGCTCGCCCTCGAGCTTCCCGCGACCCCGGACGCGTCCGCTCGAGTTATCGGTGACTCCTACTTCACTATTTCCAGTGCCGAAAACTCAAAGGGCGAGATCGGATGGACGCTGCATCCCGATTTCGCAGGTCACGGCTACGCAGCCGAGGCGGCGAGCGCCGTGCTCGACCTCGCCTTTCGAGTTCTTCGACTGCATCGGGTGATGGCGGAGCTTGACCCTCGCAATGACGCGTCCATAGCCCTGTGTAAGCGACTAGGGATGCGAGGGGAGGCGTTCTTCGTGAAAGACCTGTGGTTCAAGGGCGAATGGGCCGACACGGGCATGTACGCCGTGCTGCGCGACGAGTGGAACAAAGCCCACTAGCCCGGCTCCACAACGAGATCGGCCCCGGCTCCACCTGAGTGAAACCGGGGCCGATCTACTGCGAAGCCCGAACTACTCCGCTTGTACTACTCTGCGGTGCGGTCCTTGCGGCGCTTCATGAACAGGAACGCGATGCCGAGGAACATCATCCCGCCGGCCAGGACGAACCCGAACCAAGCGATCGTTCCGCCTGTGAAGGCGAGCCGGGTGTTATCGCAGTTGGTGCTGGTCAGACCAATCGTGAGAGTGTCGAAGATCTCACTGCCATCCGGGTGCACCTGAGAGTTACCAGAGATGCCATCGCCGGGCGGAGGCGTTGCCGTCACCGAGTAGCTACCGGCTGGCACGTTCACCGTGTTGTCCGCGCTGCTGTTGTAGATCACGGCGTTGGTGGCGGTGTTGGTGATCTTGTACGTGATCTCACCCTCCTGCCCAGCGCTGTGAACCAGCGTGATTACGCCATTCGTCGTGGTGCCATTGGTGCACACCGCGCCGGTGCTCGACACACCCGCGTCAAAAGTCGCGAGGGGTGGCGGGCAGAAGGCGTTGAGAACGAACGGTCCGAACGTCAGGCCTGCGAGCGAGTCGTACGCCGCGTCGTGAACTGGCGCCAGTGTCACTTTCACAGTCCAGGTGCCAGGAGCGACATCCGTGCTTGCGGCAGTTAGCACAACCGAAATAGCCGAGCCAGACTTGTACGCGGTGTAAACCAGATTCGGATTCAGCACCACCTCGATGCTCGGTACACCCGCCGACGTTGCCGTGAATGCCGCCCCATCAATGGTCTCCGGAGGGCAGTCAGCCGGGGTCACCGAGACGCCGAAGTTACAAACTGTCGGTGCCAGGTTGATCGTAAACGGCCAGCTTGAGGCGACTGCTGGATCCAGGATGTAGCCGGGGAGGGCGACAACCGTGACCACGTAGTCTCCGGGAGCGAGCCCCGTGTCGACAACTGTTGGGCCGCCGTTTCCAGTAAACGGACCGGACGAGTACGACGCGGGACCTGTAATCGTGTAGCTCAGGCCAGTCCGCTCGTCAACCTTGATTGACGCGTCGTTGTTCAGTTTCGGCTGGTTGTCCACCGCGTGACATGTTGCCTGCGTCACCGACGGGTCTCCGGGAGTGACAATGACACAACCAACGAACGAGCCAACTTTGACAACGATCGCGGGAGCCCCGTTGACCGACACGTTGAACGTGCCACCGGAATCCGATACCGATCCCACCACCACGTGCGACGTGCTGTTGGCGGGAACGTAGTAGCTGCCCGAGGGGGTAACCGTGGAGTCAGTCGAGGTCACTACGAACGTGGCCCCGGTCGCAGACGTGTTCACCAGGTTCAGCGTCACGGCTTCCTGCGAGTTGCCATCGCTCGAGGTGCACGTTCCCGACGACGAGTAGGTCGCCGTGCAGTCACTGTTGATGGTGTACGGCCAACCACCGGATGGATATCCAGTCAGCGAGTAGCCCGAAGCGGCCGTCGCGGTCACGGTCTGGACTCCGTGGAGTCCAGTGAAGACCACGTTGCCAGCACTGGTGTCAACCGGGTTGCCGTTCAGGTAGTACTTCACGCCGGTCGCGGCGTAGATGGTGATCGTGCCACCATCGGTGCAGACATCCGACTCGCTCGGGGCTGTGACAGGTGCACAATCCGGTCCCTTGACCAGCTTGTACGCCGTGCCCCAGCCACCGGAGATGAGGTCTTCCGGTGGGGTGTTGGGGCCGTCAAGGTGCTGGCCGGCAATCAGGCTCGCAGTGGTCGGCGAGTTGTAGTAGATGTCAACCTGGTACTGAACACCACACTGCTCGACGAGCTTGCTGTCGAGCGCGCTCAGGTCGGGAGCTGCCAGCTCCTGCGAGGTGAAGTACGTCTGCGACCACGTCGGAGTTGTCGGGCCGGCCCAGCTGGGCATGTGCCACGCGACGATGATGAAGTCCTCACACGGGTGGCCCGTGACGTTGCCCGCTACGGTTCCGGTAAACGTCTTCGTTTTGTTGTTGTTGCTGACGTTGCTCGCGTTGGGGAACGTGTAGCCGGGCGTGGCGTTGGCGACAGCCGTGTAGGTCGTCACTCCACCCGAGGTCACGTAGCTGATTGCTGTCCAGGTCGCGAACGAGATGGTGCTCTCGGTGACGGTCTCGGGTGCCTGGCAGGTCGGTGCTGTCGTCACGATCGCGGCCGCAGCAATTCGACACGTTTCGCTGTTCGGGCTCAGGGCTGCGTGCAACGGCAGGTTGCCGCTGAACGTGTCTACCGTGTTGTTGAGCGAGAGCGCTCCGCCGTTACCGCTTGCAAACGCGTGGCCGCTCGTCGCGGTGGCGACGGCGTGCCATTTGTTGCCGGTCAGGTCCAGCGCGCCCCACGTTGCGTTCGTGATGGCACCTTCGACGACGGTCTCTGCCGAAGTACACGTCGCCGGAGTGTCAACAACTGCGGCTGAAGCGTCTTTCGGCGTCGGCACCTTGCAGTCGTTCGATACCTTGGCGGTCGCCGTGGTGTTGTTTTGCGTGAAGTTGTCGCCACTCCAGAGGAAGCTCAGGGTCGCGGTTGCAGTTACGCCTCCCGCGGGAGCCGGGATCGTCTGGACGAATGTTTTCGACGTCGAAGCGCCTCCGCCGGTCGCGTCGACTGTGGTGCCGACTGGGATGGCTGCGTTGTTGCTTGCGCTGACGTTCAGCAGTTCGTTGTAGTCGTTGATGACTTTCCACGTCACCGTCGCGGATCCGTCGGACGTGTTACAGACCGCCGATCCGGAGAGGGTTGCCGTGTGCGCGGACGCTGGTGCGGCCACAGCCACTACTGACAGGGCGACCGCAATGAAGACGGTCGACACAGCTGCCAGGAGCTTCTTTGTGAGGTTCGGTTTTTTCATGGGTTCGGGTTCTCCTTGGGGGAAGGATTTTTCGGGTACGCGCACAGGGGCAACGTGTAACGCCGCGGGGGACGGCGTCAGATCGTCGGGGGAACGATCGGTGCTGAACATACGGGGGTGAATGTTCGGCGAAGGGGGGTTAGCAGCGCGCAGTTAGCTGAAGCGGTCAGTAGTCACGGTCAGCGTGCCAGACAACTTGTTTGCTAGCGCGGCGCGGGAAAAAGATCGATGCGGGTAATCACCTTCTTGTGTGCACACTGTCGGGTCGGGCGCTCGTTCGGGTTCGAGCACCCCAGGTGCATGGTCAACCTAGCATGTCCCCCGAACCGGGGACAAGCCCCTTTATCGGGGGCGTGACGCAAGACTATTCGCGACCTCTAGTGGACGTATTCGAGCAGGTCGTAGCCGACGGTCCGCATGGCGTCGAGCACGAGAAGTCGAGCCGGCAGCCCATCGTCGTTGAACTGAACCGAGACCGCGTAGGCGACGGATGATCGGGAGCCTCGAAGCGCGCCCGCCTCCGAACGAACTCCCGTATCCGTGCCGGTCTTGTTCACCAGAAGCGTGCTGTGGTCGACGCCGCGGTGTGACAGTGGGTCGAGTCCGAACGCACTGGCGACCATCGAGAGGTCGGCGTTAAGCGAGAGCCACCCCATCACCCTCTGGCTGGTCAGCGGGTCTACTATCTCGCTGCGCGCGAGCGCGCCAAATAGCCACGCGAGCTCCGCGGTCGATCCCACCGAGAGTTGAGGGGCGTCATCCGGACCGCGTTTGTCGCGAACCAGATCAAGGAGGGCGGTACGGGCGAGGCCAAGAGACTCGGTGCGTGCCCGCACCGCATCCAGCCCCACTTGCCGCAGCAGAACGTTGGTTGCGAGGTTGTCACTCGTCGCACCGACAATCGTCGCCAGATCGGCGACCGGAAGCGCGGGCGCTTGTAGGTGCTGCCAGATGCCGGAAAGTCCCACGGCATCCTTTGGCGTCTTGTCGAGGATGCCGTAGCCGGAGAAGTCCCGCTCGGTGAGTCGAGCCGAGACTTCGATGAGAAGAAGGATCTTGCCGATGCTGGCAGTGGGCAACACAATGCGGTCATCGATCGAGACCAGGATGCGACCCGTTCGCAGGTCGATGACGTTTGCCGAGACCTGGGCACCCTCGTACGCCAGCTGTCCGAGCGCGGTGAACGTACCGACGAAGTTTTCGTCCTTTTCGTCGGCTTTGTGTCGTGGCGGCTGGGCGTCGTGGACACGATCCCAGCGCTCACGGGTTCGGGCCGTGTCTACCAAATCAAGCTTTCAGGTTCTGAGTTGGTGCAGCTGTACAAAACGGGTATTCACCAAATAGTTACACGGTCTGCAGGCGGTAGCCAGAGGGCATCAGATGCCGTGACGCCAAAGGTCGTGTAGAAATCGTCGATGTTGCGAACGATTTGGTTGCAGCGGAACTCATTCGGGGAATGAGGATCAATCGAGATTAGCCGAATTACCTCCTCGTCGCGCGCTTTCAGCTGCCAGGCCTGCGCCCACGACAGAAAGAAGCGCTCGGCTCCGGTCATCCCGTCGATCACCGGTGGTTCCTTGCCCGCAAGCGAAATGAGGTACGCCTTCCAGGCGATGCTGAGACCGCCGAGGTCGCCGATGTTCTCGCCGATTGTCAGCGCGCCGTTAACGTGGTGGTCCGGTACCTGCCGTGGGGCGAGCTGGTCGTACTGGGCGATCAGCGACTTGGTGCGGGTCTCGAATGCGGCGCGATCATCCGCCGTCCACCAGTCGAGCAGCCGACCGTCGCCGTCGTACTTCGATCCCTGATCGTCGAAACCGTGACCGATCTCGTGACCGATGACTGCGCCGATCGCGCCGTAATTGGCTGCGTCGTCCCTCGTCTCATCAAAGAAGGGAAACTGCAGGATGGCCGCCGGGAACACGATCTCGTTGAGGCCGGGGTTGTAGTACGCGTTGATCGTCTGCGGCGTCATGAACCACTCGTCGCGGTCGAGCGGCTTGCCGATCTTGCCCAGCTCCCGCTGAAACTCGAATTCGTTGACGGCGGCAACGTTGGCAAGAAGGTTGTCTGCCGTGATGGTGAGAGTCGAATAGTCGCGCCACTTCACCGGGTATCCGATCTTGGGCGTGAACTTGTCGAGCTTCTCGATCGCCTTCGCCCGCGTGGCCGGGGTCATCCACTCGAGGTTAGTAATGCTCTCCCGGTACGCCTCGATCAGGTTGGCGACGAGAACGTCCATCGCCGCCTTCGCCCCCTCGGGGAAGTGCCGCTCGACATAGGTGCGGCCAACGGCCTCACCGAGGGAGCCCTCCACCAGCGAGACGCCGCGCTTCCAGCGAGCACGAAGCTCCGGGGTGCCGGTCAGAGTTTTACCGTAGAAATCGAAGTTGGCGCCCACGAACTCGTCACTCAGGTAGCCGGCGTTCGAGCGGATGACCTGCCAGCTCATCCAGTCTTTCCAGGCCTCCAGTCGTTCCGCAGTGATCAGGTCGGGGAGCGAATCCAGGAAGCTCGGCTGCCGAACCACGATCTCCCGGAAAGAGGAGTGCGGTGCGTCGATCGCAGCGAGCCATGGCTCGAGGTCGAGACCCTTTGCTAGCGCCGACTTCGCAACATCGGGCCAGGTCGTCAGGTTGTAGGTGGCCTCGCTATCGCGAGAGCGCACGTTGTCCCAGTGCGAAGCTGCGAGATCGGTCTCGAGGCCGTAGATGCGCTTCGCGCGCTCGGCGGGCATCGAGAGGCCGGCGAGGCCGAGGATCTTGGTCAGGTACTCGACGTACTTGGTGCGGATCTCGGCGAACTTTTCTTCGCGGTAGTACGACTCGTCGGGTAGCCCGAGGCCGGCCTGCTCGAAGAACACCAGATAGCGCTCAGGGTCACCCGGGTCGTTATCGACGAACAGCTGAAAGAATCCGCTGGTGCCCCTGCGCTCGAACCGACCGGCGGTGGCAAGAAACGCACGCGTCGTTGAGATGGCATCTACCTCGTCGAGGAGAGGCTTCAACGGTCGCGCGCCCAGCTGTTGGATGCGCTTCTCATCCATGAAGCTCGCGTACACGTCGCCGAACTTGCGTTCCTCTGTGCCGGGCTCAGCCGAGCTCGCCTCCTCGATGATTTCCCGCACCGCCTGCTCGGCTTCCTCGGCGAGGAGATAGAAGGAGCCGTAGCGGGCCTTGTCGGAGGGGATTTCTGTACGGTCGATCCACTTACCGTTGACATGCCGAAAAAGATCGTCTTGCGGACGCACCGCGGGATCAAGTTCGTCTGTCTGGATGCCGGAGGATTTCGAGGACTCTGCGCTCATGGCTCTAAGCCTAGGCTGATCGGATGGGCAATCTCAGGGCACTCATCATCGGCGGCAACGGCGTCATCAGCTCCTCGGTGAGTCGACTCGCGGTAGAGCGGGGGTTCGACGTGACGCTTGTCAATCGGGGGACGAGCACGACCCGCTCGCCGATCGAGGGCGTGCGCAGCCTGGTTGGTGATGCGTCGGACGCTGGCTCCATTTCTGCGGCGATCGGCGCGGAGGACTTCGACGTCGTCGCCAATTTTCGGTCCTTCCTTCCGTCACAGGTGAAGGGCGACATCCAACTCTTTGCCGGACGCACCGCGCAGTACGTCTACATCTCGTCAGCGTCGGCCTACCAGAAGCCGGTCGCTCACCTGCCGATCACCGAGTCGACCCCGCTCCGGAATCCGTACTGGCAATATTCGCGCGACAAGATCGCCAGCGAAGATGCCCTGGTCGAGGCCTACCGGGCCACCGGATTTCCCGCCACCATCGTGCGGCCGTCCCACACCTACGACGAGACGCTCATTCCGATCGAGGGCGGCTGGACGATACTCGATCGCATGCGGCGCGGACTGCCCGTGCTCGTGCACGGCGACGGCACCTCACTCTGGACGCTGACCCACGCCCGCGATTTTGCGGTCGGCTTCGTCGGCCTTCTGGGAAACCCGGTCGCCGTCGGCGACGTGTTCCAGATCACCTCGGACTTCGTCTACCCATGGGACGCGATCTACCGGATGCTCGGCTCGGCGCTTGGCGTCGAACCGAACCTCGTGCACGTCGCGTCAGAGGCGATCGCGGCCGCGGTGCCGGAGTGGGGTCCGGGCCTGATCGGCGACAAGTCCCACTCTGTAATCTTCGACAACTCGAAGCTCCGCGCCGTCGTGCCGGACTTCAACCCAACGACGACCTTCGCTCAGGGCGCTCGCGAGATCGTCGCCTGGTACGACGCGGACGAATCCCGTCGCCCGGTCGATGCCGACATCAACGCGAAGATCGACGCTCTGATCGCCGGGGCATAGCCCACCCCGCGGATCAGCGCGCCCGGCAGATCAGCCCGGTGGGAAGCCGGTCGTGTTGCCGCCGTGGAAGACCGGCGTGAACGTGACAGGCTCCGGGTCCCGCCCGGCGAGCAGATCGTTGATGGCGCGGCCGGCGGCGCGACCTTTTTCTACTGCGGGTTGCACCATTGTGGTCAGGTCGTAGCCGGAATCAATCCGTGCGCCGTCGAAGCCGACGACGCTCACGTTTCCAGGCACGGTTAGCCCGAGTTGCTCCGCAGCGCGAATCACCCCGATCGCCAGCAGGTCGCTCTGTGCAATGACACCAGTCGGCTGATCGGGGCCATCGAGCATGGCGAGCCCGGCCTGAATGCCCGCATCGATGGAGCTGTTGGATGCCACGTAGCCGTCGAACCGCTCAAAAACGTCACCGACTCCGAGTAGGCGCTGAATGCCTACCTCCGACGTCGCGCGCGAGCGCCAGTCGGGGAGCAGCGGCCCCGCGACGTGTGACTGTTCGAGGGGGAGCGTCACCACCCCGATCCGGGAGTGTCCGAGCTGAAGAAGGTGGTGGGCAAGGCTGGCGGAGGCCGCCCGGTTCTCAAGGTCAATGGCGAGGACGCCCTCCATGTGCGGCGCCTCTACGGCCACCATTGGCATCCCGCGCTGACGGAGGACGGCGACCGAATCGTCGAGCCGAGTACTGCAGCCGATTAGCACTACGGCATCCATTGGTGCCGAGGCCATGCCGAGCCGATCGTCGCCAGTCTCGGTGAGCAGAAGCAGGCCGGCGCCGATGCCCCCGATCTCATCGGCTAGGCCATCGAGCATTGCGATGTTCATCGGATCGCGGAACGCATCCCGCACTCGCTCCTCCATGACCACGCCGACTATTCCGGAACGCCCTCGGCGCAGAGACTGGGCCCGCGGATCCGGTCCGCCGTAGTTGAGCTTTTCGGCCGCAGCAAAGACCCGCGCACGTGTCGCAGCGGCCACCGGGCCGGCTCCGCTGAAGGCCAGGGATGCGGTCGAGGGCGAGACTCCGGCGAGCGCGGCGACGGCAGCGAGGTTGGGCTTCTCGCGGCCGTCACTTGCCTCTGCGGTCATGGGTTGGTAGCTTAGTCGAATCGAATCGATCGAATCGATTCGATTTCCAGCAATACCACTGCTTCCCGGCTCGGAGATCCAAATGTCGACCACTTCCGTTTCCGCTCGCGCTAAGCGTCCGTCTGCGCCCGGTGTTGCTGCGTGGCGCAACGCGCTCTTCATCGTTTTTGGCGCGTGCGGAATCTCGCTCGCCAGCCTGGCCGCGCGCATCCCGACCATCAGCC
>JADGOT010000102.1 GCA_017882805.1 Glaciihabitans sp.
AACCACAACGCCTTGGCTGTTAAGGAGTTCCGTCTGAGAGATGTCAATGCACGCGTAAGCAACCACTTCCACGATTCCGTGTGGTTTGGCATCCACCGATTGCAAACTAAACCGTGAAAACTGGGAGCGACCAGACGTGTGCTCACCCGCGTCGTGAAGCTTCGCAAATGTTTTCTTATCCCGCGCGAGCTGCCCAACGGTGTCAAGCGAAGCGAGGCGGTCAATGTCGGTTCCCCCGTCGTTCGCGACGTTGTCAGAAGTTGCAAGATAAGCGCTGAATGCCTTCTTCGCCGCGGCGAGGGCCTCCGCGTCTGACGCGAAGACCGGCTTGGTACTTGGCTCCGAGGTGGGGATCACGTGGGGAGGGGGCTGCGTGCAGCCTGCCAGACCGAGCGTTGCGACGACCGCTACGACGAGTGGGGCGACTCTTCTTCCTGTTCGCATCCCGAGAATTTAGCGCGCTGGGCATTTTGCGGACCCGAACTGTCCACAGGCGACCGACCGGTCTGCAATAGCGCTATCTTTTGTGCATGGCAGTCAGCGGCGCATGGCAGCGCACCGCACGAGGAGCAATGCTGCTCGGCGGCAATGGCCAGCTCCGGCCATCCATCTTCGCGGAAATGTCAGCACTTGCTGTCGCGACCGGAGCCATCAACCTCGGTCAGGGTTTTCCCGACGAGGATGGACCGACAGAGGTTCTTGAAGCGGCGCAGAAGGCAATCCGCGACGGTGTGAACCAGTACCCGCCGGGTCGAGGGATGCCCGTGCTGCTCGACGCTATCTCGGCGCATCAGGAACGCTTTTACGATCTCACCTGGGATCCGGGCACCGAGGTGCTGGTCACTGCCGGCGCCACCGAAGCCCTGGCCGCGACCATTCTCGCGCTCACCAGCGAGGGCGATGAGGTCGTCACCTTCGAGCCCTTTTACGACTCGTACGGCGCGGTCATTGCACTAGCCGGTGCGAGGCACGTCACGGTACCGCTTCGCGCCCCCGCGTTTCAACCCGATCACGATGATCTGCGTAACGCGATCACCAACCAGACGCGACTCATCATCGTCAACGACCCGCACAACCCAACGGGGTCGGTGTTCGATCGGGAAACCCTCGAGCTCATCGTCGAGCTCGCTCACGTCCACCACTGTCTGATCGTCACCGACGAGGTGTACGAGCACCTGACCTTCGGCCATGAACACATCCCGATCGCGACGATCCCCGGCGCGCGCGAACGAACGATCTCGATCTCGAGCGGTGGCAAGACCTTTAACACCACAGGCTGGAAGGTTGGCTGGATCACGGCTCCGGCCGAGCTATTGAGCGCGATTCTCGCGGTCAAGCAGTTTCTCACCTACGTCAATGGCGCCCCGTTTCAGCCTGCGATTGCTGTGGGACTCGGACTGCCCGACACCTACTTCCACCAAGCGGCAGGCGTGCTACAGGGCAAACGCGACCTTCTCGCGGCGGGACTCGCCCGCGTTGGTTTCGAGATCACGCATCCTCAGGGCGGCTATTTCATCGTTGCGGATGCTGCTCCGCTCGGGTTTGCGAACGCGGCCGAACTCTGCCGAAAGCTGCCAGCGCTTGCCGGGGTGGTCGCCGTTCCCGTCTCGGCGTTCGTACACGACGACCACGCGAATGAGTACGCGTCTCTCGTGCGCTTCGCCTACTGCAAGAAGATGGAATCCCTCGAGCAAGCCAGCACCAAACTCCTGGCGCTCAGCCGGTAGCAATCAGCGGTGCTAACCCGCCGCTACTGCAGCCTGACGGGCCAGCGGCAGCGTGACGCGAAATTCTGTGCCGACACCCTCTTCGCTCGAAACGCCCATCTCGCCGTGGTGGGCAGTAACGATGGCCTTGGTGATGGTCAGTCCGAGACCGACGCCCGGAACCGCGTTTCGCGTGGCCGTGGTCGCGCGGAAGAAGCGCGCGAACAGCTGGTCCAGCTCTGACGCGGCGATACCCATACCGGTGTCGCGCACTGTGATGATTGCATTCTTCGCGGTCTTGGCCAACGACACCGTGACAGTGCCGCCCTTGGGCGTGAACTTGATCGCGTTCGAGATGAGGTTGTCGCAAACCTGGCCGAGTCGCACAGGATCGCCGAAGGTGACGGGCGTCGCATCCAGAACGTCCTCGATCACGGTAATGCCCGCGGCGGTCGCTACCGGGCGTGCCGACTCGACGGCCGCCGTGACGATGTGCTCGAGCTCAACGTCTTTGAGGTCCAGCGGGAACTTGCCAGACTCGACCTGTGCCGTAAACAGAAGGTCGCCGACGAGTCGCAGCAGGCGATGTGCGTTGCGCTCTGCAACACCGAGGTACTGCTCCTGCTCCTCCGAGAGCGGATTCTCCTCGTCGTCACGCAGCAGCTCGAGGTAGCCGAGGATCGAACTTAGGGGCGTCCGCAACTCATGCGAGATGAGTCCGACGAACTCGTCCTTGAGTCTCGCGACCTCGCGAGCCTGGGTGACATCTGCCGCGACGAAGAGATAGCCGACGGTCTCGCCCGCCTCGTCGACGCGCTTCGTCACCGAGAGCGACACCGGGAAGGTTGTTCCGTCGTCGCGCACGTAGGTCCACTCTCGACTCTCCGCCGAGCCCAGCCGCGCGTTCTCGACCAGCGCGGAAAAGCCGGGGTTGAGCACGGTCGCACCGGGCGGATAGTTCAGCTCCCGAGCACGGTCTTCCAACTCGTCGTGCAGGTGGAAATCGAAGACGTGGCGCTTGCCCTCCGCCTCTTCGGGCTGAAGACCCAGCAGCTTTGTCGCCCCGGGATTCCATGCGTCGATGAGGCCCGTTACGTCTGTCCCGATTACGGACTGTTCGGTCACCGCCGCCCACACACCACGGAACGTCCGGGATGCCTCACGGAAGTTGGCTTCACTCTCCTCCAACTGGCTCGCGTATTCGAAGGTGCGCTGCAGCATCCTTTCCTTCTCGTCGACAAGCTCGTGGATGTCATGTAGCTGCGACCTGGATTGCCGTGCCAACTCATTGATGATCGCGGCAACCAACACGAAGACCAACGGTACGAAGGTGGCACGCACGATCTCGGCTGCAGAGATGTGAGGTGTCAAACCGAGCAACGTCGGCATGAAGAGCGCAACAGCACTCCCCGACCCGGCGAGCGCGATGTAGCCGCGACCTTTCTCGGCCGCGATCCAGACCACGGGAAGTACGACCACGACGCTGAACACCGATACCGCACCCCCCGTGCCTGCCCTGAACAGCCCGATGGCGACAAAATCGAGAAGCGGTATGGCGATGGACCACCGGTCTAGCCGAGGTGCCCAGGTGCAGATCGCAGCGAGAATTGTCGCAAGAAACAGCAGCGCCACGCCGACTGCGGCAGGGAGAGGATTGTTCAGCCCAATGTTCGGAACGAACAGCAGAATAAGCAGCGCGACGACAAACGCAAACGTCAGCGGGAGCTGTTTGAGGCCGACCGAGGGATGATCAACGCTCAGGAAAGCCATCACGCGGCGATACAGCCGCTTCATCGGGTGCCCCCGACGTGCGCTGACAGCCGCGATGCCAGCTCGCGCGGGCTAAACGGCTTGCTGAGGTAGTCGGCAGCACCCGCGCGCATGCCCGCCGCGATCGAGGTCTCATCGGCCGCGGCAGAGACCAGCAGGATCTGAACGCGGTCGAGCGCGGGATCCGAGCGCACCGCTCGGCAGATCTCGAGCCCGGACATTCCGGGCATGGTGACATCCAGAATCGCAAGGTCGGGAGTGAGCAGCCGAATCGCGGCAAGCGCCTCGTCTCCGTCCGCCGCTTCCGAGACAACGTTCAACCCTGCCCGCACGGCGGAGATCCGAACGAGAGCACGGATGTCCGCGTCGTCGTCCGCGATCACTACGGTGGAGGTCACAGTGCTTTCCACCTCGGAACACAGTCCTCTAGTACCTGCAAGATTTGGGCTCGGGTGAATGGCTTGGGCAGGATCGCCTGCGCCGCCGGGTATTTGCGCACATCGAGAACGGAAGTGATCGCGATAGCGCAGGTGGGGACATCCACGCGGAGCTTCTCGACCAGCGCCCATCCGTCCATACCGGGAAGCACCAGATCTATGA
>JADGOT010000103.1 GCA_017882805.1 Glaciihabitans sp.
TCAAACAGCACGTTGAACAACCAGAAGGCGGTCATCGCGAGGAACACCAACCAACCGCCGGCCGGACCAAGCCATTTGCGCGGCGACTTCGGAACGACGGCGATCGGTGGGGGTGGATACGGTGGATATGCCGGTGGCGGTGGCGGTGGCGGCTGGATCGTCGGGTCGGTCATGGCTGAAGCCTAAGCAGCATTGTGTCGGAGTTCCCGTTGCGACCGACGGTTACGAACCCGGCTTTCTCGTAGAGGGCACGGGCACGAGTGTTTCCGTCTTCGACACTCAGACTCAGTCCCTCCAGGCCCTGGCCGCGCGCCGCCTCGATCAGCTCAGCGAGAACCAGAGTGCCAATACCACCGCGCCGGGCATCCGTGGCAACAGCAACGGTCAGCTCGGGGATCGAATCGCTCACGTATCCGTAGCCCGCATCGTCCTTGCCCAGGAATCGCGCCCAGCCCGCCCCGACCGGTCGTTCGCCATCGAGCGCAACAACTCCGAAGTCGGTCGCACGTTGCCAACCCTCGAGGTAGTGCCAGGCATCCGCATCGGCTCTCAGACTTTCTGCAGTCGTTCCGCGAGTTCCATCCCAGTCCGCCGCCTCGACAGCCATCGTGATGAGGAACGCCAGATCGTCTGGGGTCGCGTCCCGTACAGAGCGGTCGGTCATCCGCACAGCCTATTGGTGGGAAGTGTCTGCACCAGAGGGGGCGCGAGCCGCGCGGCCGCGATTTTCGGGCGGACTTGTCTACCCCCTCTTGTGGTCACAGGACTCCCCTATTAGCGTCAGGTACGGACGCGATGAAACCCATCGCGTCCTTATTTCGGGGAAGGAAGTGACATGACCACGTTTTCACCACGGCTCCTTAAACGGGCCTCCGCAATTACTGCGGGAGTAGCAACCATTATCGGTATGTCGTTTATCGGTGCCGGATCGGCGTCGGCGGCAGACCGCACTACGTTCGCAGGATCGAAGCCCGCATGGGCAACCACGGCGAACAGCTCGGGCGCACCGGCGGCCGACACATCCATCGAGGGTGAGCTCTACCTGCCGTTGCGCAATGAGGCCGCAGCAGAAGCGCTCGCTACCGCGGTGTCCTCACCGCTATCACCGCTGTATCGTCACCCGCTGTCGCCGGATGCCTGGATCTCGCGCTTCGCGCCATCCCGCGCAGACTCCAAGACCTTGGTCGACTGGCTCAAGTCGCAGGGCGTCACCATCATCTCCGTGCCGAAGAGCCGCGAGTATGTCGTTTTCCGCGGCACGGCAGCTCAGCTCGGCCAAACCTTCGGTGCCAGCCTGAAGACCTACAACTACGGTGGCCGGCAGCTGGTTGCACCATCGACCGCGCCGTCACTTCCCACGGCCATCGGTTCACTGGTATCCGCCGTCTCGATCGACCAGGGCCGCTTCCTGACACATCCGGATTCAATCGCGCAGGGCGACATCCCAGCGCCATCAGGTCCGCAGAGCTTCGCGAAGCAGGCTCCCGCGATCGCGACTCCGGTAATTGCCGCTCCGTGCTCTGCCTACATGGGCCAGTTCACGGCGACGGTTCCACCGGCATACGGCACGACCACCGTTGACACGAACAACTGTGGCTACACGGCCGCGCAATTCCGCTCGGCTTACGGCGTGCAGTCTCTCGCGAATGCTCACGTCAATGGCGCGGGCCAGACGGTGGCAATCATCGACGCGTACGCTTCGCCGAGGATCGTGGATGACGTCAACACCTTCTCCGCGAACGCCGGCGAGCCACAGCTCAAGCATGGTCAGTACTCGCAGATCGTCCCGGCGCCGAGCGCGTTCGCCGATCAGGCAGCGTGTGGTGGGCCGAGTGGATGGCAGACCGAGCAGACCCTGGACGTTGAGTCTGTTCACGGTGTTGCAACCGGCGCCAACATCCTCTACGTCGGTGGCTATAACTGCGGCGGCGGAATCGATATTGCAATGTCGACCATCGTGGACAACAAACTGGCCAACATCGTGAGCAACAGCTACAGCGACGCCACGGAGGCCATCCCGGCCGACGTGATCGCCGGTGAGAACGAGCTCTACGTGCAGGCTGCGGGCGAAGGCATCGGCGAGTACTTCTCGTCGGGCGACGACGGCGACCTGACCGATCTCGGTGAGACGGCGCAGCCCTCCTTCCCAACGACGGACCCGTTCGTTACGGGTGTCGGTGGAACGAGCCTCGGCATCGGCAAGACCGGCAACATCGTGTTCGAGACCGGATGGGGTGACCAGTTCGACCAGATCGTCTCCGACGGAACTACGAACAGCTACGCCGAGCCGCTTCCGGGTTCACTCTTCGTTGGCGGTGCCGGTGGTGGTGCGAGTTCCATCTTTGCGGAGCCCTCCTACCAGAAGGGTGTGGTGCCGAACTCGCTGTCCGGCGGCTTCCGGGTTTCACCCGACATCTCCGCTGATGGCGACCCGTATACCGGCTACATGATCGGATTCCGTCCTATCCTGGATGACTCCGCTCCGACTGTTGTCGGCGACTACCAGACGGTGACATACGGCGGAACCTCGCTCGCGTCGCCGCTGGTGGCAGCACAGATTGCGATCGTGCAGCAGGCGACCCATTCCGTGATTGGTTTCGCGAACCCGACGCTCTACGGTCTCGACCGCATTGCGCCGAGCACGTTCCGCGACGTCAAGCACGCGAACCCGCCGATCGCGCTGGCTTACGACTCCAAGGTCTCGGGTCATAGCTGGCTGATCACGCTCGACACCGACACGTCGCTCACGACCGCGACCGGTTATGACAACGTGACCGGTATTGGCGGGCTGACATATGGCCTACTGACTCTGCTCGCGCAGGGCCGACACTAGAAACAACGGCGATCGAGTAGCGCTGCGCGCATCCCGAGATCCGTGAAACCAAAAGCGGCGCCGACCTACCCAGGGTCGGCGCCGCTTCTCGCTGTCGGTTTCGCGCCAAGAAAGCGAATAGGGCATCATGCAACAGGCGGCGTTTGTCGGCGGCAAGATGACCGCGAGCGGAACCAGTAAAAAGATGAGGATTTTGTGAGACGTTGTGGTGTCTCGCGCACATTCCTAAGTGAGGGTCCTATCCGAGCCGAAGGGGGTGAGCGTGAGGGCAGATGTGCTGAGCCTCCTTTCCGTGGCTGTTAACGCTGACGAGCGCGCCCTCTTTGATCGGGTTCAGGCCGGTGACCGCGAGGCGTTTCGCATGATCTTCCGGCAGCACACGCAGTCGGTCTATTGGGCCGCCTTCGGTGTTCTCCAGTCTCGGGCCGACTCCGAGGAGGTCATGCAGGACGCGTTCATGACCATGTGGGACAAGCGAGCGTCGATCGAGCTGGTTGGGGA
>JADGOT010000104.1 GCA_017882805.1 Glaciihabitans sp.
GCCGTGCTCAACGCGTTCGTGAAGGAGCTGTCGCGCCGCTATCGGCGGCGGGCCAAGCAGGTACATGGACTGCCGAGCATCGCGCTCGCTCACAGCGGGGCGGTGACGCTGATGCAGAGAACGGACTCGGCGTTGAGGTTGTCGGCGAGCCCTTGGGCCTCGATTCCCCTCGCCATGTCTTGTATGACGCTGATGGCGTCGGCTTGGAGATTCGGTTGAAGCTGCTCCGCATCACCGCATGGACCGCAAAGTAGTGTCACCACGCGCACCACGCTTCCAAGCGGCAGGAGCAGTCCGGGCTCGCAACCCCTCCAGCATCCACTGCGCAGGCTCCAGAGCCGACTACCGCCCACGAGCGCAGCGCGTGCTAGGTTTCGCGCATGCCAACCACCCTCGGCAAATGGCGCAACGCCAACCCACCCAAACCCTCGTGGCTTTTTGCCGCACTTCCTTTGGTCCTGGGCCTCAGCGCATGCGCCGAAGCCACCACGTTCCAAGTGCACTACGAGCCTGGCTTCGTGCGCAACGGCAAGCGCGTCTCGACCTTCGGCATCAAGCGCGACGGTGTCATGAGCCGCTCAGGCTGGGCGGTGCTAGGGCCCTACGCCTCCGGGCCCTTCAGCGACACGCGCTGCGAGCTCGGATACAGCGACGAGGTGTTTGGCTCGATCCCAGCGCTGGCCGAGGCCATGGGTGAGTACGTCAGGGCGAACGGAGTGACCGACGAGTTGCTGGCGAAGCTCGCTCCCGCGGCGAAGGGCGACACCATCATGCTGGTCACGGTCACCGGGCGACCGCACCGACCCAGCGGGGAGATTGGCGGTTCAGCGGCGCAGCGCGCGATGCCGGCGGGTGGCGCACGCGGCGGCGGAATGGGTCGAGGCGGAATGGGTCGAGGTGGCGGAGGCGGGCGTGCCACCAGCAGCGAGAGTTCGAGCGCGTCGAACGATCCCTTCGAGATCTCCGCATCCTTCTTTTCGGTCGAACAGCACCGGACGGTGGCGCGCGTCCAGATGAACTACGCCGGCTCGGACATCGACCTTGCGATGCGGGAGTTCAACGACCGCCTCGAAGCCGAGCTGCGCGGCTCCAGGTGCAGCGGCTGGGACTGGTCGGGAAGTGTCGACGACAAAGCCATCCGGAAGCTGACCGCGCAGTAGGCGCGCTCCGCCGTTGGAGGTGGGGCCCCGCCCGCTTCATGCTGGGTGATCGAACACCTACGGAAACTGGTACTGCAGCCCCAGAATCGCAGACGGATACACCCTCTGCTCGCCGAAGAGGTGCGTGTAGAAAGGTACTTGCACGCGAGCGAAGATCCACAGCGCATCGATTACGTCGAGGTAGGCTCCCGGCGCGAGTGAGAGCACGGTCCCGCCAGTGTTGGCGACAGCGTCCTCGACCATGCCGGTCGGGTCGGTCGCGCGGTCAGCCAGGGCGTAGCGACCGTCGAAGCCAAGGTCGAGCGCGAGCCGTGGGATAGGGCGGAGCTGACCGTGCACGCTCCAGAGCAGCGCATGGCCGAATCCGTAGCGACTTGTATCGACGTAGGTCGCGGTGGTTCGCGCCCGTGCCGTGACGTTTGCGAATGCGAGCCACTTCCCCGTTTCAAAGCGGTAGTTCAGCCCCACGAATGGCCCGAATCCGCCTGTGCCGAGCTGTCCATGGGGATCGATGAGCCGACCGTCGTCCCGACGAGAGTTGTGCGGCCCGGTCGGCAGTGACGTGCCAGCCGTCACGGCGATCTCGTGGATGCTTCCGACGCCGAGATCAACCAGGTGCCACAGCGAAAGCCTCGCGCCAGCCTCAACATCCCCGAGCCCGGTAAGGCTTGAAGTGGTCGCGCGCGCGCCACCGCCGACGGTGTCGATCGCCTTGGTGACGATGGGCACCGTGAGCATGAGCGCGAGCTGTTCGATCGGACGGTAGACAGCGTTCGCGCGAAACGACCACTGTGTAAGTTCGTCGGTGTAGCCGGAGCGCCCATCTGTGCCGGCGTCGATTCGGAGGTATTCACTGTCGAGTTCGAGGCTGAGCTTGCCGGTGATCGCGCCAGGATCGTTCACGCCGAGCAGCGGATCGCCACAGCCGCAGATCGAGCACGCCGCAGCCGGTCTCGCGATGGCGCCACCGAGCGCGATCGCCATGAGAATCGACCCGCCGCCAACCAACCAGTGTCGCGTCCCCATCGCGAGACACTGTATCCGACGGAATGCTTCGATGCCCGCCCCACGTACAACCAGTCGCCAGGCGGGGTGCTGGCAGACTGGGTGGCGTTTGTGGCGGCTACGACCCACACCGCTGTGCTTCGTTGGATTCCCGATGATCGACGAGTGGTCCACAGTTGCGCTTCCCATCACGCTGCTCTTCGACGAGCAAGCGCTGGGGTGCGGCACGGCCTTCATCGTTGAGCGTAACGCTCGGTCGTATCTCGTGACGAACTGGCATCTCGTGACGGGTCTTTGCAGAGTCGATGGACCGAGTCTGTGGCAACACGCAGGCAGACCCAACTACATCCGGGTGGAGTTTGTAGGCGGAGGCTACGCAGAGTGGCCCCTGCAACGCGACGGTGCTGCGCTCTGGCTTGAACACCCCACTCACGGCTCGTCCGTGGATGTTGTTGCGCTACACGTAGTGCTGGACGGGATCAGGCAGCAGGCGGTCAACGGGTTGAGTCAATCCCTCGATATGTCGCTCCAGGCCGGCATGGACGTTTTTGTCCTAGGATTTCCCTTCGCGATGCAGCCGACTGGTGGCTTCCCCATTTGGAAACGCGCCAGCGTCGCCACGGAGCCGGACATTGCCATCGATGATTTGCCCAAGTTCTTTGTCGACACCGCTACGCGGCCAGGCATGTCTGGATCGCCGGTGATTCTCCGGTCGTGGGGTGACTACATGACGGTTCATGGAGAAGTGTCCGCAAGCCCGTTCATTTGCACGAAATTCGTCGGCGTGTACTCGGGCCGAGTTTCGGACGCACGAGAACTGAACGGTACACCCGACCATGTGAGGACGGAGCAGGAAGCTGATCTCCTTCGGGCGCAACTGGGTGTTGTTTGGAAAGCGCACGTGGTCGACGAGATCATTGACGGACAGCGCAGCGGGACGGTGCCATGACGAGCCCGCCGCCCGGCAAGCTAATGACGCTAAGCCGAGGTGGTGGCGACTGGTCAGCGCTAGTCCCGCGCATCTCCAGCAAACCGCCCGCTTATCGATCAGCCTCTCCCCCACGCCGACCACTACCCCATGTAATCCGACGGAACCGCAGCGCTCGGCCAGCCTTGGAAAGGACTCCCCACCCCGGCTACAAGGTTCCATGCGGGACCGGGACGTGGGTCGGGAATTGTGGCCCGGTAGATTTCTGAGCCGA
>JADGOT010000105.1 GCA_017882805.1 Glaciihabitans sp.
CAACCACCACCACAGAAGGACCCAATGAGACGAGCAAAAATCGTCGCGACACTTGGCCCAGCCACGTCGAGCTATGAAAATATCCGCGCGATTATCGATGCGGGCGTCGATGTCGCACGAATGAACCTGAGCCATGGCTCCTACGAGGTGCACGAAGAGGTCTACAAGAACGTTCGCAAGGCTGCGGAGGATTCCGGTCGCGCGGTTGCGGTTTTAGTCGACCTTCAGGGCCCGAAGATTCGGTTGGGCAAGTTTGAGGCCGGTCCCTACGACCTCGCCGTTGGTGACATCTTCAAGATCACAACTGAAGACGTTGTCGGCACCAAAGAACTGTCGGGAACGACGTTCAAGGGACTTCCCCAGGACGTTTCTCCCGGTGACTTCCTGCTGATTGATGATGGCAAGGTCAAGGTCAAGGTTCTCGAGACAGACGGAACGGTTGTCACGACCGAGGTCATCGTGGGTGGACCCGTCTCCAACAACAAAGGCATCAACCTGCCAGGCGTCGCGGTCAATGTGCCCGCCCTTTCTGAGAAGGACGAGGATGACCTCCGCTGGGGCCTTCGTCTCGGTTGCGACCTGATTGCCCTGTCGTTCGTTCGCGACGCCAGCGACATCACGCGCGTGCACGAGATCATGGAGGAGGAGGGCCGCAGGGTTCCCGTCATCGCAAAGATCGAGAAGCCGCAGGCCGTCGACAATCTCGAGGCGATCATCGACGCGTTCGACTCGATCATGGTCGCCCGGGGTGACCTCGGCGTCGAGTTGCCACTCGAGGCGGTGCCAATCGTGCAGAAGCGCGCGGTCGAACTCGCTCGTCGCATGGCGAAGCCCGTCATCGTGGCGACGCAGATGCTCGAGTCCATGATTTCTTCTCCGGTTCCCACGCGCGCCGAAACATCGGATGTCGCGAACGCGGTGCTCGATGGCGCCGATGCGGTGATGCTGAGCGGTGAGACGAGTGTTGGCGCGTATCCGGTAATTACCGTGCAGACGATGGCGCGCATCGTCGAATCGACAGAAGACCACGGACTCGAGCGCATTCCACCGCTGGGTACGAAGCCTCGTACGCAGGGTGGAGCGATGACTTTGGCCGCGGTCGAGGTCGCCGACTTTGTCGACGCCAAGTTTGTCTGCGTCTTCACCGAGTCCGGCGACGCCGCCCGGCGTATGTCACGCCTTCGCTACAAGGTGCCGATGAAGGCGTTCACTCCCGATGCGGCCATCCGCCGGCGCATGGCGCTGTACTGGGGTATTGAGTCCTTCGTTGTCGAGCGGGTGACGCACACGGACGCGATGTACCACCAGGTCGACGAAGTTCTACTCGGCAAGGGTCTTGCGGAGGTGGGCGACAAGGTCGTCGTGATCTCTGGGTCCCCTCCCGGAGTGTCGGGCTCGACCAACGACCTGCGCGTGCACATTGTGGGCGACGCCGCGAACGCGCCGCAACCCGAGCACCACGACTAGGTCAACGCTTGCGGTAATAGTCCTTCCAGACCAGGCGATGCACGGGGATCCACTTGGGAATTCGACGTAGCCAGGGGATGAACGGCACCAGCGCAAGAAGCAGCGTGAGGATCAACATGACGCCGACGACCAAGAGGTCGGCATTCGGCGCGGTCGAGAACGGCGGAATCTGGTAGAAGAATGAGAACAACCACAACCAGGATTGCCCCGGTGTGCCGCCCGTCTCGTTCATCATGCCCCACTGATCGCCCGTCAAGTGTTGGTCAGCGGCAAGGTTCTGGAAGTACTGACCGTCACCGAGAAACAGGATTTCGTTCGTGTAGTTGAGGTTGTACGCGTTGCCCTGTGCCTGGATCACGCCGTCGAGCGCGCCACTCTGTGCCATCGCGGTGAGGTCGCCGATGAGAGCGGGTACTGGCCCGTAATTGCCCGATTTCACGTTAAGTGGTGCCGACTTTGGCGCCTTGGAGAGAGCGGTCGCGTAGGTATCCGTCCACTTCGCCTGCTCAGCTTTAGTTGCCGCACGCCATGTCGCGATCTCGGTCGGCTGGTTCGGAAGGGTTGCTAGGGGGTCAAGCACGAAGGCATTCGCGGTGTTCACGGGGAGCTGAACCCCGGACAGGCTCTGCAAGTCGAGAGCACCAATGGTTTGAGTTGCGCCCTTGGTGTTGGTGTAGGGCGGGCCGTACTGCGCCGTTTCGCTGGTGCCGCCGAGCTCGGCGGTCGCCGTTGCGGCGAAGTCGGCGGTCTGGGCGTTCGCCCAACTCTTGAGCGTGACGCTCGGCTCATCGGGGGAGCCAAGCACGAGGGCGAGGATCACGGTCAACACGACCATGACGGAAACGCCCACTGTCAACTCCTTGAACAGGTCGTATTCGCGCAGCTTGCCCCGCCACGGCGTGCCGGCGATGCCGACCGCGCGGGCCGACATTGGGTCGACTTTGCCCTTCATCAGTTCACCTTCGCTTCAGTTGGTTCGGTCGCCGTCGCGGGGACGCCCGTTAGTTGGGAGTCAGTGGCTGCGGCATCGATCGGCGGTACGACTCCGCGCATCCGCACCAGGACTACGTGGAGCACAACGATGGCTCCGACAGCGAGCGGCAGGAGCGTCACGTGCCACATGAACATCTGTCCAAGATTCGATACGTTGAACCACGCACCGATTCCGGAGGCATTGAGGGCATCTTTACCCTCGAATGCGATCCACTGTGAGTCGAAGTTGGTCTGCAGCAGATAGCCAGTAAAGGCCGCCACGATCGAGACGGCGAAGCTGCCGACCCCGGTGATCCAGGTGAGCGCCCGCCCACCCCGCCAGGATGCCATCCAGAACTTTCCCCAGAGGTGAACAACCATGGTGAGGAACATCAACTCGACGCTCCACAGGTGGAGGCTATTGACGAAGTGGCCGAGTGCGGAAATGTGGTACCAGTTCGGACCGTTCAGGCTCAGGATCACCCCGGAGGCGATCACAATCAGCAGCGAGCCGATTGCTCCCATCCCAAAGACGTAGATCCACGACGCGACATAGCTTGGCTGGTCTTCGGGCAGCAGTTTGTCGGGCGGTAGCTTCTTCAGCATCCATACCCGTGCCCGCCCGGTCCAGGTGTGCACGTCCGGCTCTCGGTCGAGACGTTCGTCCTGAGTCATTTCCGTCCGCCTGATCCGGGAAACGGCAGCACCAGCGCGAGTCCAAACAGCGCCAACATCGTGAGAATGATGATGAGGTTACCGAGCTGGATCGTAAATACGCCCCATCCGAGATATATCCCGGGGGAATCTCCCATGGCCAAAAGCAACGTGTTCATCGTTCGACTCCTGTCTGTGGCACTGCGACAGTTGAAACGCTATTCGTGCCAGGAGGCAGTCGGCAGGGTACAAAGTCCCACAACCGCAATCAGTCGTGTTCGTATTGAGCGAAAAACCAGTTGTCGGCGATATGTTCGCCCATAGCGGCGGCGGCGGCCTTACCGTCGCCCGCGACGAGGTGATCGCGAACCCGTCTGAGCGAGGCGTTCGATTCGTTGTACTGCTCGCGCGTGAATGAGAGTGCGCCGAGATTGCGGACCTCGTTGACGAGTTGAAACACGACCGCCCGCGCCACTTCGTTGCCGGAGGCTCGGTGGATGAGACGGTGAATCTGATCGTCCAGAGTTTGATCGTCTTGCCAGTCGCGGGCCGCGTCCATGAGGTCGAGCAGACGGTCGAGTTCCCGGAAATCCGCAAGACTCAGACGGCCGACTGCGCGCTCGACCATGCTCATCTCCAGGTCGCGGCGAAGCGTGAGCACATCGCGTCGAAGGGTGCCACCCTCATCCAGGTCAAGTGAGATACGGAGAACGTCAGCGTTCAGCAGCAGCCACTCGTCCTTCGGGAGAACGGTTGTGCCGTCACCTTGGCGAATCTGAATGAGCCCCTTCTGTTCCACGACCTTGAGGGCCTCGCGAATGACGGGGCGGCTCACGTCGTAGTACTCGCAGAGACCCGCTTCATTCGGAAGAGTTGTGCCTGGCGCGAGGATGCCGCGAACGATGCGGTCGACCACATCGGCGGCAACGTCAGCGCTCAGTCGGGTCGAGCGCTTGGGACGCCACGATGTCGCGTCCGCTGCGTTTTCGCGATCCGCCACCTGAGTTCCCTTCACTTGTCTCGCCACGCTAGCATCCGCATCTAGTTGACAATAGACGTCAAACGTAATACGTTTCAACCGAGAGTTTCGTTCTGCCTCTTCGGGTGACGGCGGAACCTCAGACCGCTCTCCTTTTTGTTAGAGCTGCGGGGAAGTTCAAATCCAATCGGGGGATTGGAATAACGCAGGCGCCCTTCGGGTGGGCGCCTGCGTTTCCCCGTTAACGTGTCCGACGCACGCTCGTTACTCGCGTTAGGTTGGCAGGTCCGGCACATCTTGACCGAAGTTGCTTGAGCGCGAGTCTGCACTCGGGTCGCTTGCCGCCTTCGCGGTCGACGTCGGCCGTGCGATCAGTGCGCATCCTTTTCTACTAGTCCGGTTCGCCTAGTGAACTGGGTCGATGAAGGGGCCGGCAGGATTTTCTGCCTCGTCGACGCGCCAAGCGCTGACGCGGCCAATACGGTAAATCGCGACGCACACGGACTCGTCGCTGACTCGATCTTCGAGGTCACCGAAGGGTCGTAGATTCGGGCGCGCCCGAACCCGCCAACCCTTCGGTAGTTGAGCTCGATCGCCTATTGATTGTGCCGGATGTGGGACTTGAACCCACACGCCCTTTCGAGCAAAGCATTTTGAGTGCTCCGCGTCTGCCATTCCGCCAATCCGGCGCACAACAACGTGGGAAACAATACCGTAGGGTTGGAAGGTGAGCGATCAGGCATCAACCTCAGCCGCCCCTGGTTCAACCGCACCGCGCCGAGTCGTCGTGGCCGAGGACGAGTCGCTAATTCGTCTGGACATCGTCGAGACACTCCGTGATAACGGCTTCGAGGTTGTCGGTGAGGCAGCCGATGGCGAAACCGCCGTGGCACTCGCGACTGAGCTTCGTCCTGACCTCGTCATCATGGATGTCAAGATGCCGCAACTCGACGGAATCTCCGCAGCGGAGCGCCTCACCAAAAACCACATCGCGCCCGTTGTACTGCTCACGGCGTTTAGCCAGAAGGAGCTTGTCGAGCGAGCCAGCGAGGCCGGCGCGCTTGCCTACGTGGTGAAGCCGTTCACACCGAACGACCTGCTGCCCGCGATCGAGATCGCCCTTGCTCGGTACCAGCAGATCATCACGCTAGAGGCCGAGGTATCCGACCTGGTCGAGCGCTTCGAGACCCGCAAGCTGGTCGACCGCGCCAAGGGCCTGCTCAACGAGAAGATGGGCCTCACCGAGCCCGAGGCGTTCCGTTGGATCCAGAAGGCATCCATGGACCGCCGACTCACAATGCACGATGTTTCTGCCGCCATCATCGAGCAGCTGAGCGCCAAGAAGTAACTCGCACGCCTCAGTCGAGCAGGCGAGAGCGCAGGCGGTCCAACTGCCGCGGAGTGACCCCCGCTGCGATCAGGTAGCTTTCGAAATCGTGAGTGTCGAGAAAAGCCTCTAGTTCCGGAAGCGCCGACTCGAGATGCGCATCGACTTCGTCATCGGACATTGGTTTCTCGCGACCAGGATTCACCCAGAGCCACGAGTTGTACGCACAGACCGCAGCTGAATAGTCATCGAGAATGGCGGCGCGGTCGACCCCGACCAGCTGCTCGATGATCGCAGAGATCATTCCTGTTCGGTCCCTGCCAGCACCGCAATGAAACAACACCGAGCCTGGTGCCTCAGCGATCGCCGTGACCGCGGCCGCCACAAGTCCGGGCCATCGTCGAAGGATCTCAGGGTAATACTCGGGGGAGCCGAGCCGTTCTCCCCACAGGGACATGAAGTCGGTGTCGCTCTGGTCTTCGATGGAGCTGCGAATCACGGTAAGACCGACCGGCCGAACGACGGCCGACGAAACCTCGTCGTCGTTGCGGAGATCGACGATGGTGTCAATACCGGCATCGAGCACGTCGTTCCATCCCGATGCGTTCAATCGATCCGGGCTCATGGACCGAAAGATCCGTCCGTGCTGCGTGGCGCCAGACGCAACTGGCAGCCCGCCCAGGTCCCAGGCGTTCTCCAAGTCGCCCCAGCTGACCGCGCGCTGGGTCACTGGTCTCGCAGCATGTTTGTCATGCGCACGGTTGAGAGGCGCCGACCCTCGTCGTCCGTCATTACGATCTCGTGCGTCGCGAGGGTTCGCCCGAGAACGAGCGCGGTGCAGGTGCCCGTGACCCAGCCCTCGGTGATGGATCGACTGTGAGACGCGTTGATCTCGATGCCGACGGCATATCGACCCGGTCCGGCGTGGATGGCGGAGGAGATGGAGCCCAGCGACTCGGCGAGAACCACATGTGCTCCGCCGTGCAGCAGCCCGATTACCTGGGTATTGCCTTCAACGGGCATTCTTGCGACCGATCGCGATGCCCCAAGTTCGAGAAACTCGATGCCCATCCGGTCTGTGAGCGGACCCCCGCGCGACTCGATCAAGCGGCGGTAGAGTTCCGGGTCGAGGTCGTCTGGGTAGGTCGTCATCGGCTTCTTTCGCAGCAGTTTCATCGTCGGTGGGCAGCACTAGGCTGACTAAAGTGACGGACTCAGAAAAGCCTACCCTCATGGTCATTGACGGCCATTCGCTGGCATTTCGCGCGTTTTACGCGCTTCCAGTCGACAGTTTTGTGACCCGCGACGGGCAGCACACGAACGCCATCCACGGGTTCATCTCGATGCTCATCAACCTGCTCGCCAATGAGAAGCCGACCCACGTGGCGGTCGCGTTCGACATCTCGCGCTACTCGTTCCGTACACGCGAGTACCCGGAGTACAAGGGCACCCGCGACGCGACCCCGCCCGAGTTCGTCGGCCAGATCCCGCTTCTCGAAGAGGCGCTCCACGCCATGAGCATTCCGACCCTCTCGAAGGAAGACTTCGAGGCGGACGACATCCTCGCGACCCTTGCTCATCAGGGCTCAGCGCAGGGCTTCACCGTATTTGTCGTCTCCGGCGACCGCGATGCCATCCAGATGATCGACGACAACGTGACTCTGCTTTATCCGAACGCACGCGGTGTCTCAGAGTTGAAGCGCTATGACCGCGACACCGTCTTCGAGCGCTACGGCATCGAGCCGCATCAGTATCCCGACATCGCGGCGCTGGTCGGGGAGACCAGCGACAATCTGATCGGCATCGACAAGGTCGGCGAGAAAACTGCGGTGAAGTGGATCACCGAGTACGGCAGTCTCGCGGGCGTGCTCGAACATGCCGACGAGATCAAGGGCGTCGTGGGCGAGAAGCTGCGCGAGCAGAGCGATCGCGCCATCCGCAATCGAAAGCTCAACCACCTCCTGACCGACGTTGACCTGCCCTACGGGCCGACAGACCTCGAGCGCAAGCCCATGAATACGACCGCCATTCGTGAGGTCTTTGACCGGCTGCAATTCCGTACTCTGCAGGAGCGCGTGCTGAAGATCGCGGGTCAGGACGCCGCAACCGACGACGCGACGGACGCGTTACTCGACACGGCAGGGTCAAACGAGCCGCCCGTCCGCACGATGGTCGATGAGGAGCTGGCCAAGTGGCTGGACACCCAGTCAAAGCAGGGCACGGCGCCGCTGGGGCTTCGGGTCGAGGTGACATCCGGTGACGTGACGGGTCTCGGCATTGCCAGTGAGACCGAGTCGGCATTCGTGCCGTGGGCGGCGGGTCGACCCGATTACGTTGCACTCGAAGAGTGGATGCGCGGGCCAGCACCGAAGTATCTGTTCGATTCGAAGCGCGAACTGAAGTGGCTCCAGCATGCCGGTCTCGAGCTAAATGGCATCGCTTTCGACACCACGCTCGCGGCCTGGTTGCTCAAACCGGGTGGCAAGAATCAGGATCTGGTCGATCAGGTGTATTACTTCCTGTCCGAGTCGCTCGACCGAGCGGATCCCAACCAGCTGGTGCCAGACACCCCGCCATTGAGCCCTGCAACCGAGGCCTGGTACGTGCTGCGCCTCTCGCTCTATCTCGCCGAGCGGCTCGACGCGGGGTCACTCCGCGTGCTCGAGACCATCGAGCTGCCGCTGGTTCCCGTGCTCGCTCGCATGGAGACCACGGGCGTCACAGTGAACGCTGGCATTCTCGCGAGGTTGAACAAGGCGCTCACCGATAGCGCCGCGGACCTTGCCACGCGCTCCTATGCGGAGATCGGCCACGAGGTGAATCTAGGGTCTCCCAAGCAGCTGCAGCAGGTGTTGTTCGAAGAGCTCAACATGCCGAAAACCCGATCAAACAAGACCGGGTTCTCGACGGATGCGGCCTCCCTTGCAGACCTGCAGGATCAAGCACCGCATCCGTTCCTCGACCTGCTACTACAGCATCGGGATGCGACAAAGCTCAAGCAGATCATCGAGACCCTGGAGCGTGGATTGACTTCGGGCCCGCTGGGTGGCGATGGACGCATCCACACGACCTACGACCAGACCGGCACGAGCACGGGCCGTATCTCCTCCAACGATCCCAATTTGCAGAACATCCCGGTCAAGACATCGGTAGGACGGGAGATCCGTACCGCTTTTGAGCGGGGCGTCGAGTTCGAGACCCTGCTGACCGCGGACTACTCGCAGATCGAGATGCGAATCATGGCGCACTTGTCGGGCGACGAAGGGCTCATCCTCGCGTTCAACGAGGGCGAAGATCTTCATCGCTTCGTTGGCGCGCGAATCTTCGGTGTCGAGCCCTCGGATGTCACGCCAATAATGCGGACGAAGGTCAAGGCAATGTCCTACGGTCTTGCCTACGGGCTCAGTGCCTTCGGCCTGAGCAAGCAACTGCGCATCGAGACCTCCGAAGCCAAGCAGTTGATGACCGACTATTTTCTTCGATTTGGTGCCGTTCGCGAGTACCTGCGGAATGTGGTTGAGCAGGCACGGGTGGACGGATACACGGAGACGATCTTCGGGCGCCGTCGTCCGTTCGGCGATCTCACCTCGAACAATCGGGTTCTTCGCGAGAACGCTGAGCGCGCGGCGCTCAATGCACCGATCCAGGGTTCGGCGGCAGACATCCTGAAGATCGCAATGCTAGGAATCGCCGACGACCTTCGAGCGGGTGACCTACGGTCGAACCTTCTCATGCAGGTGCATGACGAACTCGTCTTCGAGGTGGCAACCGGTGAACTCGACGCGCTCACCGAGATTGTTCGTTCACGCATGGGACATGCCGCAGAACTACGCGTGCCACTGGATGTTCAGATCGGTACGGGCGAGAACTGGGATCAGGCTGCCCACTGATCCGGCGCAGGCACGACCCCGGCGACGGTAGATTTGGATCATGGCTCCCACGCTCGATGAGCTTTCTCGACTGCTCCCCACCCCGTCGATCAACCTTTCGGCGAGGGCCGCGACCCGCGATGACGCGGTTCGACAGGCCGGCGCTCTTCTAGTCGCTGCGGGTGCCGTCGATCCCGACTATGTCGACCAGATGCTGGAACGCGAGCGCATTGTGTCCACCTTCGTAGGCGACGGAATTGCAATGCCACACGGCACTCTCACTGCCAAGAGCGACGTCATCAACGAAGGACTCTCGGTCCTGCTGCTCGCCAAACCGGTCGATTGGGCGGGCCAGCCGGTCACTCTCGTGATTGGTATTGCCGCACACGGCCGCCGCTACATCACCCTGCTCAGCCAGCTCGCTGCAGCGCTACTAGATGAAGGTCGCGCAACTTCCTTGCGCGAGGCGACGACGGCCGAGCGCGTTCGGGCGCTGCTCGCAAGTTAGCTGCGACCGGATTACCCCGGCCATCGGGGTGGCTGTTCTAGGCTTTCAGCATGACTGTTGACGAAAACTCTCCCGCTGTGCGCCAGCCCACCCCCATCGACGCAGTCGCCGAAAAGTGGGTCGAGAAGCTGGCCGATCTGATGCCGACACTGGCAACCTACATCGGGCTGGATCGCGGAAAGCTGGGGGACTGGGAAGATTTCTCACCCGCAGGGCACGACGCCAATGCCGATGCCGCGAAGGCCGTTATCGCAGAGTTGACTCCACTCGCCCCGGTCGATGCCGTCGACGCGGTAACCAAGGATGACCTCCTGGGCACTCTGAAGCTCGAGCTCGAGAAGCACGACCTCGACTTCCATCTGCGTGACGTAAACGTGCTCGCGTCGCCCGTCCAAGCCATTCGCGAGACCTACGACATCATGCCAACGGATACCGAGGGGGACTGGGCGAACATCGCGTCCCGGCTGAACTCGGCACCGGTGGCGATCGACCAGTACATCGAGACCCTGCGCCTCGGTATCGAACGCGGCGTGGTGCCCGCAAAGCGTCAAGTTCTCGAGGTCATTGTTCAGTGCCGCGAGACCGCAGATCCCGACGGACTCTTTGCTGAACTTGTCGCCGGCGCATCCGGACTTTCAGGGGGGCTGACAAGCGACCTGAAGAACGGGGCACTCGCCTCGGCGAATGCCTATGGCACGCTCGCCGAGTTCTTCGAGAAGGAACTGCTGCCTGCGGCGGGCGACAAGGATGCGGTCGGACGAGACATCTACGCTGTTGCGTCTCGAGCGTTCCTCGGCGCGACCGTGGACCTCGACGAAACCTACGAGTGGGGCGTCGAAGAACTTCAACGAATGGTTGATGAGCAGACCAGCATCGCGAACGAGATCAAGTCCGGCGCGTCCGTCGAGGAGGCCATCGAATTCCTCAGCGAGGACGCATCGCGCAAGTTGCACGGTACCGAGGAGCTCCAGAAGTGGATGCAGCAGACCAGCGATAAGGCGATCGCAGAGCTCGGCAAAACCCACTTCGACATCCCGGAGCAGATCCGCACGCTCGAGTGCATGATCGCGCCGAGCCACACGGGCATCATCTACTACACCGGGCCGACGGACGATTTCTCGCGCCCCGGCCGGATGTGGTGGTCAGTACCCGAGGGCGTTACCGAGTTCGACACCTGGCGCGAGCTCACCACTGTGTACCACGAGGGCGTGCCCGGACATCACCTGCAGATCGCTCAGGCCGTCTACAACCGCGCGACGCTCAACAGTTACCGTCGCCTGCTCGCTGGTACGTCGGGTCATGCGGAAGGCTGGGCGCTCTACGCTGAGCGACTCATGGAAGAGCTCGGCTACCTCGATGATCCGGCCGACCGCCTCGGCATGCTGGACGGGCAGCGGATGCGTGCGGCGCGCGTCGTCCTGGACATCGGCGTTCATCTCGAGAAGCAGCGTCCAGACGGAAAGGGACCCTGGACGGGCGACTACGCCTTCGACTTCATGGGCAAGAACGTCAATATGGCACCCGAGTTCGTCCGCTTCGAGGTCAATCGATACCTGGGCTGGCCCGGGCAGGCGCCGTCCTACAAAGTCGGACAGCGCATCTGGGAGCAGATCCGCGATGAGTACAAGGCGCGTGAGGGTGCAGCGTTCAATCCCAAGGACTTCCACAAGAAAGCTCTTGACCTTGGCGGTGTAGGACTCGATACCCTGAGGGACGCTTTGCTCGGCTAAGGCGAGTTACGCCCCGCGGCAACGCAGTCGTAGAGAACGTCGGGCGAGTGTGAGCCGGGTGCGTACTTCGCCACGGGTACGACCTCGCAGTTGTGCTGCGCCCAGCGTCGGAACTGAAGGTCCCGTGGCGTCGGTCCGGCGTTCTTGTCCATCGAGCCGGTCAGCAGAAGAAAGCGTAGCTGGCGCGATTCGACGAGATCCTCGATCTGTGCGACGTCGGGAAACGGAGCCTTCGAGGTGAAGCCACCGATGGCCAATGTTCGTCGAGCGTCATCCATGATCAGTGGCGCGTCGCTTCGCCACGAATCGGTTGCGAGCACATAGGTCAGAGAGGCCGCGCGGGCGTTCGCGTAGTCGTACGCGGAATCCTCGTTGGCTGCTGTGCTTGGTCGCGCTCGATTCGAGCTGAGCCCCGAGCCGTAGGTCGCGGTGGGGCGTAGCGGTGGATTGAAGATGGAGACCGGGTGTGGCCCGGCGTACGCGTCATTGGGTGAACCGGCATACGCCAGATCGAGAGTGCTGACGGACCAGGTCACGGGCGCCACGAGCACAAATGTGAGTGCTGCGATCGCAGCCACCGTGCCACGTGCACTGGGAAACGCACGTCCTCGCGCGGCGTACAGCAGTAAAGCAGCTCCGATGATCCCGATCGACGCGGTGATCGGAATGATCCAGGCCGCGAATGCGGGGAACCCCGAAACGTTTGCACAGACCCAGGCGGACTGAACGAACAGGGTGATCGGCAGTGCATACTTCCAGCGCGGTTCCCGTCGACGGTAGCTGCGCCACAGCAGCGTGCCGCCGATCGCCGCGAGAATCGACAGCGGCAAAGCGAGGCTTGCAAGGTACGCGGTGTGCGGCAGGCTGATGATTCCGAGGATGAGAAAGAGAGTGAGTGCGTACGCGAGGCTGAACAGGATGCTCACGCCCAACGAATCCACGGGCGTTCCGGCCCTGCGCCTCCGCCGCAAGCTCACCAGCCCGAGCACAACGCCCGCCACGACCAGGGGATAGAGCCAGCCGACCTGCGTCACGTATTCGGGGAAGAGCAGTTTGATCGGCGTATGGCCAAGGATCTGCACCAGCAATGACGGGGCGTGCGCGGACCCGTCGCCCACGGCGGCCGCGGGATGCAGCGCGCCGGGAACCAAGCCGGGCAGGAAGTGATTGAGTCCGTTGTACCCAAACACCATGGTGACGATGTCGTTGTTTGAGGTGCCATCGATATACGGCCGCGCGGATGCAGGAACGAGCCCGATAACAGTCATCCACGACACGGAAACCGCGAAGGCGACCGACCCCATCGCCGCGATCCGGGCGAGGCGACGGCGACGCGATCCCTGCGCGACTGCCAGGTAGACGAGGGCAAGCGCCGGGAGCACGAGCCACGACTGCATCATCTTGGCTTGGAAGCCGAGACCGACCATGACGCCCGCTACCACCAGCCAACGCGTGCGATCGAGTTCGATGCTCCTCTGCCATGCCACCACCGCGAGCGCGGTGAACATGGTGAGCATGGAATCTTCCATGGGGTGCGAGAACATCGAGACGAGGAGGGGGGTGAACGCCATTGAAAGAGCCGCGATGACACCGCCTCGCGGACCGATCCATCGAGCGGCGAGGTAGAACACGGCGGCGACCGTGATGAGTCCCTCGATCACCTGGGGCAGCCCGAGGGCAAGGGCGGAAAACCCGAAGGCTCTCACCGACAACGCCTGCGGCACAAGGAATCCCGCAAGTTTGTCCAGGGTGATGGTTGCATTGGGGTCGAATGCGCCGAAGGCCAGCGCGCGCCAACTGATCGCCATGCTGCGGGCCGCGGTCGCGTAGTAGTCGGAGAAACCGCCCGTCCCCAGATTCCAGCTGTAGAGCACGGCGCACGCCGCCAGGATCGCCCCCAGGAAGATCCAATAGCCCCGAGAGATCGTGTATCCGGGCACTAGATCACAATCCCAGCGCGGACAATCGATGCCTCGATCGCGGCCTCAAGGACCCGTTGACCTGATGTCAGCGGATGCAGGTGGTCGTTCTGCATCAGTTCGGGGTGCGAACGCAGCGGTGTACCGAAATCAACATAGGTGCCCGCAACACTCGGCATCGCGGCGGCAATTTGCGAGTTGATAACCGCAACCTTCCCGGGCGGCTGCTGGTCACCCCAGGCGACCGGCAAGCCGATTATCGAGGCGCGGGGGAACTGCACCCTCAGCTGGGCGATTGCCTGATCGGTAGCCGCCTGGAGTTGTGCATTGTTGGTCCCGAAGTCGTTGGCGCTGCCGGTGATGATCACATAATCCGGACTCAGCCCTTTGGCGGCGGCGATTACCCCAGCAAAATTCGTGCCGCAGTCCGCGGGGGCAGCCTTGATGAACCCGGCGCCGTCGCAACTTCGGTCGATGAGATTCCAATTCTGTTTTGCCGCGATGATGTCGAGCCAGGAGTCGCCGACAGGATCGCCGTACCCCTTCATCACCGAGTCGCCGATGGCGAGAACCGTGGGGCGGATCACGCTAGGTGTTGCCGTGGGCGATTCGATCATGGTCGCCGGGTTTGCGGCGGCGGCGGAAGGCGCAGGCTGTGATCTGCTGCTGAGCGTCCACGCTAAGACCGCAGTGATTAATACCGTCGCAAAAAGGACGCCCCCGATCACGCCGAGATTTGCGGCGCTTCGTCTACTCGCTCTCGCCCGATGTCTTTCCATAACCTGTCGATCGAATCAGGTCGGGATGAATATGGTCTGGAATCAGATGTGTACTTACTCATGAAGTCGCAGACGACTCCCTTTTCGCGCACATTGGCGCCCCGGCACGCTTGCCGCTAAGCTGGAATGTCGCGATTGTGTCTTTCGATACTCGCGATTCCTATCCGCCCGCCCGTGGCGAAACAAAACCAAGCACAACGTCACTGGCCCGATTTATGTCCACTAACG
Source organism: Glaciihabitans sp. (assembly GCA_017882805.1). Lineage (GTDB taxonomy): Bacteria > Actinomycetota > Actinomycetes > Actinomycetales > Microbacteriaceae > Galbitalea. The sequence continues at coordinate 14,433 of JADGOT010000105.1, forward strand.
GAGCAACAACTACATGACACTCGTAACGACCGACAAGGCACCCAAGCAGGTTGCCATCAACGACATCGGATCTGCTGAAGATTTCCTTGCCGCGGTCGAAAAGACTCTCAAGTTTTTCAATGACGGTGACCTCATCGAAGGAACCGTCGTCAAGATCGATCGTGACGAGGTTCTCCTCGACGTCGGTTACAAGACCGAGGGTGTAATTCCCTCCCGCGAACTTTCCATCAAGCACGATGTCGACCCCACCGAGGTCGTTCAGGTCGGTGACCTGGTCGAGGCTCTCGTTCTCCAGAAGGAGGACAAAGAAGGTCGTCTCATCCTGTCTAAGAAGCGCGCGCAGTACGAGCGTGCGTGGGGCGACGTCGAGAAGATCAAGGATGCCGACGGCATCGTCACCGGTTCGGTCATCGAGGTCGTCAAGGGTGGACTCATCGTCGACATCGGCCTGCGTGGCTTCCTGCCGGCGTCGCTGATCGAGCTTCGCCGCGTTCGTGACCTGACGCCGTACCTCGGCCAGGACATTGAGGCGAATATCCTCGAGCTCGACAAGAACCGCAACAACGTCGTCTTGAGCCGTCGCGCGCTGCTGGAGCAGACCCAGTCCGAGAGCCGCACCACCTTCCTCAACAACCTCGCCAAGGGCCAGGTCCG
>JADGOT010000106.1 GCA_017882805.1 Glaciihabitans sp.
CCAGTTCGCCATCGATCTCGCGCATCTGCCCGATGAACTCGAGAATGGATGCGCCGTCCCGAACGCCGAGCTTGCGCCCGACCAGGTCGGCGGCCTGGATGCCGTTGGTGCCCTCGTAGATCGCGGTAATGCGCACGTCGCGGTAGTACTGCGCCACGCCCGTCTCTTCGATGAAGCCCATACCGCCGAACACCTGCAGGGCGAGCGAGGTGAGCTCGTTGCCGAGATCGGTGCCGAACGACTTGCAGATCGGCGTGAGCAGCCCGACTATCTCCGTCGCGCGTTCGCGCGTCTGGGCGTCCGGCGCGTGGGTGCTCTTGTCGATGTGAACCGCGTTGAACAGCATCAACCGGCGCATGGCCGCGATGTACGCCTTTTGGGTGAGGAGCATGCGACGCACATCCGGGAACTCGACGATCGCCGAATCCTTGCCGGTTGCACCGATCGCGAGGCCCTGGTGACGCTCGATCGCGTAGTCGCGGGCGTCCTGATACGCACGTTCGCTGAGCGCGAGGCCCTGCGTGCCGACCGACAGTCGCGCGCTGTTCATCATCACGAACATGATGCGCATTCCGAGGTTCTCTTCACCGATCAGATAGCCGGTCGCGTCGTCGTACTCCATGACGCAGGTCGGCGAACCGTGGATGCCCAGCTTGTGCTCGATCGAGAGACATTTGACGCCGTTGCGGTCGCCCAGTGAACCGTCGTCGTTGACCATGAACTTTGGCACGATGAAGCACGAGATGCCCTTGGTGCCCTCGGGCGCCCCGGGAGTGCGGGCGAGAACAAGGTGCACGATCTGGTCCGCAAGGTCATGCTCACCGAAAGTAATGAAGATCTTCTGGCCCGTGATGGCGAACGTGCCGTCGCCGTTCGGAACCGCGCGCGTGGTCAAGGCGCCAACATCCGATCCCGCCTGGGGCTCGGTGAGGTTCATCGTGCCGGTCCACTCGCCGCTGATCATCTTCGGCAGGTAGGTCTGCTTCTGCTCGTCGCTGCCGTAGTGGAGCAGTGCGTCGATGGCCCCCTGCGTCAGTAGTGGGCACAGCGCGAACGCCATGTTGGATTCGCCCAGCATCTCCTGGATGGCAAGGCCGACGGTCCACGGGAATCCGCCGCCACCAAATTCCTCCGGGAACGGGACCGAGCCCCATCCGGCTTCGACCAGCTCCTTGTATGCTCGCCGAAATGGCTCGGGCGTGACGACCGAGCCGTCGGGCTGGTGCTGCGCGCCCACAGTGTCGCCGATGCGATTGGTCGGTGCGATGGCGCTGACGGCGAAATCGCCCGCCTCACCGAGGAGGCCGACCACGGTCTCGAGATCCGCGTGCTCGTATCCCGGGTATTCGGCGATTTCGGGATAGCCAACGACGTGCTCGAGGACAAAGGCAAGGTCAGATACTGGCGGACGATAGTTGCTCACGAAAATCAGCGTAGTTCGCAGCCCGATTCCGGCACCAGGTGTTGTAGCAAGGGTCCATGAGAGCCACGGGATAGCGACTCGCCAATGAAGAAAAGCTCAATGCCCTTGCGGCTCAGCTAGCTGGCTCCGCCTGCTTCTTTCGGAAGATTCCGCCCGACCAGCGTCGCCAGACTGTCTCGATTCCGACGAATGCCGCTACCCCGAAAACGAGCGAGGCGAGTGCATCCGTGGGGTAGTGGATGCCGAGGTAGACCCGACTGGCCGCCGCGACTAAGGCGAGGAGGATCGCCAGCACGGCGACGATCAGGCGGACGCGCGAACGAATCGCGAGAACGAAGATCGCGAGGCCGAGACCGACCGCGAAACAGACGTGGCCGCTGGGATAGCTGTCGGGGTCCGGATTGGGCACGAGGGTGTCCGCGAGTTTCGCGGTCGGGCGGGGCCGGTGAACCAGGATCTTGATCACTTCGCTGCTGAGCCAGGTGCCGAGCACCAGCAACGCGAAGTGCAACACAGTAACCCAACTGCGCGTGGCAACAAATACCAGTGCGGTAGCAACCAGCCCGACGATGAGGGCGATCGGCGGGCTAAATACCCAGTCGAGTGCCAACGAGACGCTGACGAGCCAGCCGACCCTCGCGGAGGCAACCTGCGCAAGAAGGTGCGTCTCGGCCGACGTCACGCTCGAGCTGTGCGCCAGAGCGATTCCGCCCACCAACACCAGAAGCACGGCGACAACAACAAGGACGACAATCAGCACGAATCGGTTGCGACCCTTGCGGGACGCTTCCGCTCTCGCTTCGGCGCGGGACTGGGTCATTGCGGAAGATCCTTTCGTCGTCGAGCCAAGGGTAGTTGGTTCGACGTGCCGCCCGGCGCAATCTTATGCTCAGGCAGCCTACGAATTCTCGAAGTTTCCGCGTCGAGGTCTAACGAACCTGCGCGACGATCTCCAGCGTCCACGGGCCGTTGACACCGAGCCAGCAATCGCCGCGAGACTCTGGGGCGCCGCCGACGGCGGACATCCCCAGGAATCTCGCCCAGCGAGTGCAGGCACCAATGTCGGTTTCGGCACGAGGGTGACCCTCGACCAATATCTCCCCGTCATAGTGCACGAAGTCCCAGTCGAGCTCAGGTAGCTGAAGTACCTCGGCTAACTCGTGGAACGTCTCCATGATCGATTCCTCTTCAGATTCGATCTGTTGCAAGAGTGGTACTTGCGACATGATTCCCCCGCGTGGTTCATCTCGTCTCCCCTGATCGTTCGACGTCGATGTCTACTAAGAGAGAGCGCAAACGTGTCAAACCATGACGCGAAAAGCGGATGCGGGTTTCACTTGAACGCAACAACACCCTGATTGGTTCCGAGGAACAACATCCCGAAAGCGGTACTCGGCGTCGCAAAATGTGGAATGGGTGAGCCGACCGCCAGGTTCTGGATCTGCTTGCCGGTGACCGTATCGAACTCGCTGAGGGTGCCGTTCGGATAGAGCGCGGCCCACAGCTTTGTGCCGATGAGCAGCGGAGCCGCGTTCGCACCGGCAAACCGTGTGCCGAGGGCATTTGTAGCGAGATCGAGTTCCTGAATACCGCCACCGCGGCACGGCACGTAGATGCGGTCAGTAGTCCCGTCGAACGCGGGACCGCCATCCGGGTCGCTGTCGCAGACACCCTTGATCGCGGCGACCTGGGTCAGATCGGACTGCTTCAGGATGAATGCGACGTCGGTCTTGCCAATCGCAAAGACCAGCCCATTCGGAAGGAGTACCGGGTTTCCCGTTCCGAGATCCTCGTCTCCGCCCGCCACGACATCCTTATACGACGCGATGGGCTTCAGCTCGGGTGACAGTTTGACGACGCTCTCCGTGTACTGCTTGGAATCCGGTCCGCCCTCGGGCGGATCGGGGTTCGCGTTGCCGGTTGTCACGTAGACGTTGCCCTGCGAGTCGATTGCCGGGGCTCCGCCCGCCTCCCATATCGCGCCGCCTTCGCCATCCGCGGCGACCTCGAATGACTGAAGATGCGCCGCCCCAGTCTCTCGCACGCTCACGACCCAGCCGTGGTACGAGCCGCAGTCCCCTGCATTTCCGCCATAGCCGATGTACACGCGTCCATTCGCGATCGCGAGACCAGCCCGCTGCAGCAGCGTCTTTGGGTTCTCGCCGGCCGGTAGAGGCGGATCGACGACTTCGGACAAAACCACCTTGCCGGTGCCGATCGCAATGCCTTCGAGCTCGTGGTGAACCGCGCCATTCTGGAACACCTCACCGACCACGTAGACGATTCCGGACTTCACATCGATTGCGGGAGTGCTCGTGATTCCGAGCGGGTCGACGTTGCCGCATCCCGCGAATGCGCCGACATTGGTCAGCGGGGGCCCGAGCGACGTCGTCCACTCGATCGCGCCGGTGTCAGGATCCAGCGCGCTGACCTTATTGTTCTCCGCCGCCGCGATGACCCGGTTGCCAGCAATGACCGGCTGGCCATAGACAGCAGAACCGAGGTTCGCCGACCATGCAACCACCGTGGGTTCAGCCGGCCCGGCAGTTCGCACAGCGCCGGTTCGCGCCTGGTCCGAGTGATAGCTCGTCCAGCTGTCCGAGCGAAACGGCGCGGCCGACGAGGTTCCGGAGACCTGCGTCGATGGCGAAGTAGTGACAGGTCCGGAGGATGTGCATCCCGACAGTGCGAGCGCGCCGAGAACAACTCCGACTGCGGCAACAGTGCATTTCCCCATAGGACAGTATGGCGACCTGAACCCGATTCTGTGAGCTTCCAAAGAGTCGTACACCCCAATCCGTGCATGAGCTTTGGGTTTACCTCAATACAGGTCAGGGCCGATTGAAGGCCCGCATAATGAGTCTCAGCCGACGACGGCCGACGCCCGCCCGTCGGAGAAGGGGGCGTATGAAGGTGATCACGACACTACTGAATTGGTCACTCATCAATGGCGTGATCCCCATCACGATCGATGTCCTGAGCCTTGTGGCGCTCGTGCTTGTGGTATCCAGACGACCCGCGCGCCGTTGGACTCTTACGTTCGCTATCGCCGCAGTTTTCGGTGCCGCCCTCGGATTCGCGCTGGCCTGGTACCTGGGCGACGTGAAGAATGACTTCGGCATAGTCCTCGCCATTTCCACTCGCGCGTGGTTCGCGGCGGGCGTCGCGGGAGTCGCGATCGCGCTTGTGAGCCTTTGGCGTGCACCGCGGCGGCGAATTGTGTTGGCGGTAGCCGCCATCGGATTGTTCTCTCTGGTCTCGGCAGCCGGGATCAACGCCACCATCGGGCAGTATCCAACCGTTGCGGACGCCCTCGGTCTTGCGACAACACGCCCGCTCCATTTGACGAAACGCACGGGCGTTATTCCCATCGTCGCGGCATCACAGCCGCTCTGGAAGACCTGGCAGCCACGAGCGGGAATGCCGCAGCGGGGAACGGTCGGCACCGCGACGATTCCCGGAACCGTCTCACATTTCGCGGCGCGCAGCGCAGTCGTGTACCTACCGCCGGCAGCGCTCGTGAAGCGCGCACCCGCGCTCCCCGTGATTATTTTCCTCGGCGGCCAGCCCGGTTCACCAGAGACGGTGATCACCTCCGGTCAGCTGCCAGAAATCATGAACGCTTTCGCCGCAGCCCACCACGGTCTGGCCCCTATCGTCGTGATCCCCGATCAGCTCGGCGCATCACAGCTGAACCCGATGTGTCTCGACTCGGCACTCGGAAACGTGGAGACCTACCTCACAGTGGATGTGCCAACCTGGATCAAGACCCATCTCAACGTGTTGCCTGGACGCAAGAACTGGGCCATCGCGGGATTCTCGGAGGGCGGCACGTGCTCGATCCAGCTCGGCACAAAGTACCCGGCGATGTTTGGCGGCATTCTGGACATCTCGGGGCAGGTCGCACCGCTCAACGGGACCGTCTCCCACACGATCAGAGTCGGCTTCGCGGGATCCAGGGTCGCCTACCGTGCGCAAACAGCGCCGGCACTGCTCGCCGCGGGAGCGCCGTTTTCGAGCACTCTGGGTATCTTCGTCGTCGGTCACGATGACGTGCGATACGGCCCGGAGACCGCACTGGTTGAGCGGGATGCGCGCGCGGCAAACATGGACGTGCGTTCGTTCGTCTCACCCGGGACCGGACACGACTGGTACACCGAGCAATATGGCCTCACTGTGGGGCTACCCGTGCTGGCGCAGCACTGGGGGTTAACCTCGTGACCGTAATACTGCGACGCTTCCCCGCGACAGTGACCTACGTCCTGCTACTCCTATTGGGTGGGGTGTTCGTGGGGCTCGGCGGCGCCTATGCCGCCACGATCCGGGAGGTCGCGAGCACCGGATACGAGGAGGTGCTTCGCGACGCGCGATGGTGGACACCGCTGACCTCCGTCTTCATTCCGCAAAATGTGGTCTCGCTCATCGTTTTGATCCCCCTGGCGGCACTGTGCCTCGGACTCGCCGAACGCCGCATGGGCACCGGACGCGCCATCCTCGCCGCGCTTTCGGGCGTAGTAGTCGGCGTCCTGGTCGGTCTCGCCGTGCAGGAGATCGGTGTGCTCGGAGGCGAGATGTGGTCGCGAAATGTCCAGCAGTTTGAGGTGTTCGATCCGACCATTCTCATCGGCGCCGCGCTTCTGGCAGCAACCGCGTTCGTGGGAGGCATCTGGCAGGCTCGCATTCGCGTGGTCGCGCTCACCACCTGCAGCGTTTTCCTGCTCTACTCCGGTCAGCCATCCGACCTCTACCGCCTGCTCGCCGCGGTTGCCGGACTCCTAATCGGGCGGCTGATGTTTCGCCGGCCTAGCCCGCGCCGATGGCTGCGCAGCCCACACCACGAGCTGAGATTCCTCGCCGCCATGGTCGTTGCAATCACCGCGGTCGGCCCGGTCATCACCCTGTTCAGCGGTCGGCGATACGGGCTCCTTGCTCCCCTGGGCCTCCTCATGTCCGGTGCGACCCCATCCGGTCAATCCGTGTCGACCGAGTGCGCCGCCCTCGATGTCACCCAACAGTGTCTGCGCGACCTCACGCTGCACCGACTCGACTCCGCCGGACCGGTCATCCTTGCCGTGCTACCGCTGCTCACCCTTCTGGTCGCGGCATTCGGGCTATCCCGCGGGCGGCGGCTCGCCGCCTGGTTGACGATCGTCGCGAACCTCGCGCTGGCCGGACTCGCAATCTTCTACTACGGGTTCCTTCCCCTCCTTGGCACCCGCGGCATCGTTGTTTCGCCCAATTTGCACTATTGGGAGATCACGCTCTCTCTCGCCGCGTCCGTGCTGGTCCCGCTCGCCATCGCCGCTTTTATCCTCCGCAACCTTCGACACTTCAGGGTGCGTGCCCGCCACGGTACTACGAGAAAGTACGTGCGTGCCGTCGCGTTGAGCTTCGTCGGGTTGTCCGCGACCTACCTAGTCGGTGGTTGGTTGGTACGCGACCAATTCACCACCCCTGTGACCTTCGCGACCCTGTTGGCAGACCTTCCGGAGCGGTTCATCCCGGTCTCCTTCCTACGCCACGAGATCATCGATTTCGCACCCAACAGTCCGCTCTCGCACCTCCTGTACGACTGGGTGGGACCGGCGTTTTGGATCGTTGTGCTCATTGGTGCGCTGGGCACCTACTTTGACGCGGGAGCGAGCAACTACGCACAGGGACTTCCGCGAGTGCGCGCCCTCCTCAGGCGAGGTGGCGGTGGGGATCTTGGGCAGTGGGCGACCTGGAGCGGTAATTCGTACTGGTTCAGCGACGACGGACGCGCCAGCGTCGCCTACCGCGTGCTCGCGGGAGTGGCCATCACGACTACGGAGCCCATCGGCGATCCCGACGCTGCAGCAGATGCGATCGGCGGGTTCGCGCGGTTCTGCGACGATCGCGGATGGATTCCGGTCTTCTACGCCATCCACGACTCCTTTGTCCCCACTGTGCTGTCGATGGGATGGCGCACCATGGTGATCGGAGAAGAGACTGTTATCCGGCTCGCCGACTGGTCGACCACGGGGAAGCGCTGGCAAGACATCAGATCCTCGATTAACCGTGCGGATCGGCTCGGCGTGGTAGCGCGATGGACGACCTACGCCGAAATGTCGGCCAGCTGGCAGGAACAGATCGAAGCCATCTCGACCCAGTGGGTTGCGGGCAAAGCACTCCCGGAGATGGGCTTCACCCTCGGCAGCATTGAGGAGCTGCGTTCCCCCGACATCGGAATCATGGTGGCCTGTGACAGCGACGACCACATCATCGGCGTCACCAGCTGGATGCCCTCATATCGCGACGGCGCGATCGTGGGATGGACGCTGGACTTCATGCGCCGCACGCCCGGGGGCATGAACGGAGTTATGGAGTTTCTCATCGCTATGGCAGCGGAACGCTTCCGCGAGCAGGGTGCCGAACTGATGAGTCTCTCGACGGCGCCGTTTGCTGGCACCCTTCCCGAGCCGGGTTCAGCCGTCTCTCTGACAGAGCGATTCCTTATGCGCGTCGGCACCACCATTGAGCCCGTGTACGGTTTCCGTTCACTCTTTGATTTCAAGAAGAAGTTCCAGCCCGAACTGCACTCCATCTACCTTGCCTACCCGGATGCGCTCGCGCTGCCCGCGATCGGCATCGCCCTGGTCAAGGCGTATCTGCCGAAGTTGTCGGTGCGGCAGGCGGTGAACTTTCTCAGGATCCGGCCCCGTCGTAGCGTTCGCGCAGAGGTCAAGGCGACCGTGACGCTGGAATCGTCCTCACCCGCGCTGGATCTCTCCGTGGCGGGTGAGACTCGAACCTAGTTGGTTGCCGTCGGGGTCGGCGTTGGGGTCGGAGTCGAGGTACCCGAGTTGAATTGAGCACCTGCCGTCTGCTCGACGAACGCTGCGAACGCCGCAGCACTCGAAACGTCATCGCTCGTAATGGGGTACTCGACACCGTCAACGATGACGGTGGGCGTTCCGGTGACTGTCTTGACCGTGGAGTCGGGAAGCGGGCCTGCCTCGGCTCGAGCGGTTGACGCCGTCACCCACGCTTTGAACTTCTCGGAGTTGATGCAGTCCGAGACCTGCGAGAGGTGGTGGACCTTTGCGGTCTTGGCAACGTCGATGATCTGCGCGTTGGTAAGACCCACAGTTCCTTCGGCCGGCTGCTTGACATACATCTCTTCGGTAAATGCCCAATAGTCGTCTGGGGCATAGTTCGCCACACACCCTCCGGCGTTTGCCGCGCGCGACGAATAGCGGGTGCCGAGCGATGAGCGATCAAGGAAGGTGATCGGGTGGATCTCAATGGTCGCGGCGCCCTTTTTTAGCCAACTGGTGATCTGCGCCTTGTTCGCTGTTTCGAACGCGTTGCAGACGGGGCAGAAGTAATCGAGATAGATGCGGATGCTAACTACGCTCGATTTCTTGTCGCGCACCGTGGCAACGGGTTTGCCCTTGGCCGAGATCGCCGGAGTGGGGACCGCCTTGAGGTCCTTGGCGATGATGATGCCGTCGCTCTGCATATTTAACGGGCCCGCGGCGGGCGGGGCAATGCTGTTCACAAGCACAAGCGTGACGATCCCGGCGGCCGCGAGTACACCGAGAACAATTCCGCCCTGAAGGAAGACTCGATTACGCCGTTCCTTCTTACGCTGCAGGTCGCGAAGCTCGCGAGCTTTCTCGCGGGCAGCCTCACGCCGCTGGTTTTTGGTGCCGCGGTCGCCCGCTCCGCCATATGTCACAGAAACCTCGCTGAAGTTGATGGGTAGTGCTACTGAAGGATAGTAGAAACGGTGCCTGAGCTTTTGCTATGGAGCACAGGTCAAAGGAGCCCATTACTCGTTACCCCAGCCTGGATGTCATAATGGCGGGTGGCGCATTGCTGCGCCAATTCCATTCACTAAGGATCGTCCGGCACGTACCTGCCGGTGAAGGAGCTCTAAGAACCATGGCATCAGTCACGTTTGACAAAGCAACACGCATTTACCCGGGCTCAACCCGCCCGGCAGTCGATGCAATCAACATCAAGGTCGAAGACGGCGAATTCCTCGTCCTCGTCGGTCCGTCCGGTTGTGGCAAGTCCACGACCCTCCGCATGCTCGCCGGTCTCGAAGAGATCAACTCCGGTGACGTATACATCGGTGACCGCAACGTCACCGACGTGCCCCCGAAGGATCGCGACATCGCGATGGTCTTCCAGAACTACGCGCTTTACCCGCACATGACGGTTGCCGAGAACATGGGCTTCGCGCTCAAAATCGCTGGCGTCAACAAAGAGGAGCGCGCAAGCCGCGTTCTTGAGGCAGCAAAACTGCTCGACCTCGAGCCCTACCTCGGCCGCAAGCCGAAGGCCCTCTCTGGTGGCCAGCGTCAGCGCGTTGCCATGGGTCGCGCGATCGTTCGCCAGCCCCAGGTGTTCCTGATGGATGAGCCGCTGTCGAACCTCGATGCCAAGCTCCGCGTGCAGACTCGTACGCAGATCGCATCCCTTCAGCGCCGTCTCGGTGTCACCACCGTCTACGTCACCCACGACCAGACCGAGGCGCTCACCATGGGCGACCGCATCGCGGTTCTCAAGGATGGCGTCCTGCAGCAGATCGGTACCCCGCGCGACCTGTACGAGAACCCGACCAACGTTTTCGTTGCCGGCTTCATCGGCAGCCCGGCGATGAACCTGTTCCCATCCGACTTCACGTCAGACGGCGTCAAGTTCGGCACGCACGTCGTCAAGGTTGACCGCGCAACGCTCAGCTCCATCAAGGGCAAGACAGTCATCGTCGGAATTCGCCCGGAAGATGTGACGCTGTCGCCGACCGGCACCGGCCTACCGGTTGAGGTGGATGTCATCGAGGAACTCGGCGCGGACGGCAACCTGTTCGGCCACTCCGAGGTTGATGGCCAGCGCGTGGACCTGTGCGTTCGCGTTGATGGCCGCAAGCACCCGGCCGCAGGCGACAAGGTGTTCCTCACTCCGAAGGAAGGCCACATTCACCTCTTCGACACCACATCGGGTGAGCGTCTCGGCGAGGCAGTGGTTGTCCCGGCTGAGGATCTGTCGCGCCTCAAGAGGGGCTAGAAACACTTGTCGGGCCCGTCATCTGTGAGCGCTTCTCTCGGATGACGGGCCTGTTCGATTTAAGGGATCAATAATCGGATGGCCGGTTCGCTCAACATCACGTCGGCAATTGCCGACCCCGAACTGCTCGACCTGCCGTGGAACCTGCCGCTCGAGCAGTGGCCCGACGACACCATTGCTGCGCTCCCGAAGGGCATTTCGCGGCACCTGGTGCGGTTTGCCCACCTCAGTGGCTACGTCATTGCCATCAAGGAGACGTCGGCAGAGTTTGCGCAACGCGAATACGACATGCTTCGAACACTGCAGCGGATCGATGTGCCCTGCGTCGAACCCGTAGCCGTCATCACCAACCGAACGGATGCGGACGGCAACGAACTGGACTCCGTGCTCGTCACTCGACACCTGAAGTTCTCGCTCCCCTATCGCGCGCTGTACTCGCAGTCGCTCCGGCCGGAGACCGCGACTCGCCTGGTTGACGCGCTCGCCGTGCTTCTAGTGCGCCTGCATATCGTCGGATTCTTCTGGGGCGACGTCTCGCTCTCCAATACCCTGTTTCGACGCGACGCCGGTGCGTTTGCCGCCTACCTGGTGGATGCGGAGACCGGACAGATATACGACGGCCTGTCCACCGGTCAGCGCGAGAACGACCTGGAGATCGCTCGTGTCAACATCGCCGGCGAGCTCCTGGACCTCCAGTCGGGTGGCCGCCTGGACGATGACCTCGAGCCCGTCGAGATCAGCAACGGCATCGTCGCCGCCTATCGAAGCCTTTGGAAGGAGCTCACCGGACCCGAGGAGTTCGACCAGTCGGAGCGTTGGCGCATCAACCGCCGCGTCGAGCGTCTCAACAACCTCGGCTTCGACATCGAAGAGCTCGCGATCAAGACCGATGAGAGCGGAACCCAGGTGCGCATCCAGCCGAAGGTTGTGGATGCCGGACACCACTCGCGCAGACTCCTTCGCCTGACCGGGCTTGATGCGGGCGAGAATCAGGCCCGACGACTACTGAACGACCTCGACTCGTACCGCGTCACCTTCGCCAAGAAGGATGTCGACGAGGAGATGGTCGCTCACGAGTGGCTGGCGCAGGTATTCGAGCCGGTCATCCGGGCCATCCCCAAAGATCTTCGCGGAAAGCTGGAGCCCGCCGAAATCTTCCACCAGTTGCTCGATCACCGCTGGTATATGTCGCAGAACGAGGGCCGGGATGTTCCGCTCGCCGAAGCCCTGAACTCCTATGTCGACGAGGTGCTGCGTCACCGCCGCGACGAAGCGACCGTGATTGCTCCCGTCACCGAAAACATCACGCTGCCGATCGATACTATCGACGAGGACGACTGGCGTCTGAAGGTCTAACGGAGGTTCGATGACGGACACCGTGCGGCGCAGCGCTCTCGGCCGAATCGGCGGAACCGCAGCCAGGCATCCGCTGCTCTTTCTCGCCGGTTGGGTAGTGGTACTCGCCGTCATCTTCGCGACCGCGATCCTGGGACTCGGCGGGCAGTCCCTGTTCGGTCGACTGGCGACGGGCGCCCCCTCGGTGCACCAGGAGAGCTACCACGGCCAGCAGCTCCTCACCTCCGGCACGAAGAGCACCACATACTCACTGCTCGTACACGGCGTCGATGTTGACTCACCGCAACTGGCCGCCATTGCGCGCGATCTCGGGATGAAGGCGGCCGCACTTCCGCGGAGCCGATATGTAGACCCGCTTGCCATCCCGCTGCGCGCCGACGGATCGCGACAGCCCGCACTCGCTCCCCTCTTTTCGACGGACGGCCACGGCGTACTGCTGTCAGTTTCGACGCTCGGGACCGGCTCCGTCGCTCCCAGTGCGGCAGCAGAACATAACGTGCGCTCGCTGCTCAACTCGACCGCGACGGTGGTTCGACGCGACTTCCCGCATGCGACCGTCGCCGTCGGAGGTGGCTCCCTCCTGCTCAACTCGCTGCTCGGCCAGTCCAGCAAGGACCTTGAGAAGGGCGAAACAGTTGCCCTGCCGATAGCGCTCATCGTCATGCTCGTCGTGTTTGGCGGGTTCATTGCGGCGGGGCTACCGCTATTGGGTGCCATCGCTTCGATCCTGGGAGCGTTCGGAGCGGTTTTCGCGACCACCTTCGCGACGGACATCGATGCGACCGTCATCAACGTCATCACGGCGGTCGGGCTCGGGCTCTCAATCGATTACGGGCTACTGCTCGTGAGCCGCTTCCGCGAGGAGTATCGAGGCCGCGGCGGAGGGGTGGGACTCGATCCCGAGGCTCGGCGACTCCTTCAGATCGAGGCCATCGGCGCCACGACTGGCAGCGCGGGCAAGACCGTGGCCTTCTCGGGCACCACGTTCGCGATCGCGTCTCTTGGCCTACTGGTGTTCGAGCCTGCCGTCGTTCGAGAGATCGGTATCGCCTCGGTCTTTGTCACGGTCTTTTCAATGCTCTCCGCGCTGACCTTGATGCCCGCGCTCTTGAGCGTCGCCGGAGACCGGCTCACCCGACCCGGTGTGTTCACGCGAGCGCCCGGCATCCGACGCATTATGGGTCGGTTCGGAGATGTCGCGCCCGACGACGGATTCTTCTCTCGCCTCACGCGCAGGGTTCAGCGTCATCCGGCAATCATCACGATCGCTTGCGCCGTGGTGCTACTCGCGATCGGTTCTCCTCTGCTGTCGCTGCAGCTCGCGAATACCAGCGTCGACGCCATCCCGCGGGTGTCGACGCAGTACACCTTCGTGACCGTGGTCGTCGACGACTTTCCCGATGCCGCGACGCCGCGAATCGAGCTCGTCACGAGAACGCGGGCCAACGCGGTTTCGTGGGCACATCAGGTTGAGTCGATTCCCGGCGTGAAGTCGATCGGCGCACCGAAGCACTCCGGAACGGCCTGGGGCTCGCTCGTGCGGGTGACGGGCAGCGAGGGCGTGAGCCTGGTGAGGAGCATCCGAGCGTCGCCGCCAAAATACGACCACTGGGTCACCGGACTCGATGCCAGCACGGCCGATCTCGCCGACTCGCTCGTGCGCGGCTCTCCGCTCGCACTCCTCATCATTGTGCTGGGCACCGTGGTGCTGCTCTTTCTCATGACGGGCTCGCTCATCGTGCCCCTCAAGGCGCTCGTAGCGAGCGCGCTCTCGCTGGGGGCCTCAATGGGTGCGCTGGTCTGGGGATTTCAAGACGGCAACTTCGCCCACATCCTGAACTTCAATGCATCGCACGTTTACGGCGTTGATGTGATTGTGCTGTTGCTCACGATCGTCTTCGGTTTCGGCCTAGCAATGGACTACGAGATGTTTCTGCTCAGCCGAATCAAGGAACGACTGGATGCGGGCACTAATTCACGCGAAGCCGTCGCTCTGGGTCTGCAGCGCTCGGGGCGAATCATCACGTCGGCTGCGCTCATCATCATCGTCGTCTTTGCGGGCTTCGCTACTGGGGATCTGATGATCATCAAGCAGCTCGGCATTGCGCTCGCCGTCGCGGTTCTCTTTGATGCGACCGTAGTGCGCTGCTTGCTCGTGCCGGCCTTCATGACCTGGCAACAGAACATCATGTGGTGGGCGCCCCGCTGGGCCAAGCGGCTACACGCCCGCATCGGCCTCGCCGACTAGATTGCCTTTTTCAGGAAGAAGTGTTGCTGGTGTGACTATTGGCAAGAAAACTCATTCCAGTTGCCCCATTAGCCACAGAAGTTCCTGAAAGACGCAAACTAGGAAGCGCGGCGCTTTGCGATTTCGTAGAGGGCAACGCTTACTGCAATACCGGCGTTGAGCGACTCGGTCGCGGCCGAGATCGGGATCGAGACAACCGCGTCGCAGGTTTCGGTGACCAGGCGAGAGAGCCCCTTGCCCTCGCTGCCAACAACCAGCAGTACCGGCTCGTTGGCCAGCTGCAACGACGGGAGTGAAATGTCTCCTCCGCCGTCAAGGCCGAGCACAAACACGCCGCGCTCCTGGAACGCTTTGAGCGTCTGGGTCAGGTTGGCCGCCATCGCGACGGGCGTGCGGGCTGCCGCGCCCGCTGAGGTCTTCCACGCGGATGCCGTCAGGCCGACTGAACGCCGCTGCGGCACGATCACGCCCTGGCCACCGAACGCAGCGACCGAACGAATGATGGCCCCGAGGTTGCGCGGATCCGTCACGCCATCCAGCGCAACAAAGAGCGGTTTCTTGCCACGACTAATCGTCAGCTCGAGCAGGTCTACCGGATGCGCGTATTCGTAGGGCGGAACCTTGAGCGCGAGGCCCTGGTGCACCGAGTCGAATCCGGCGAGACGATCGAGCTCCGGGCGCATGACCTCGAGAACTGGCAGGCCGCGGGCATTCGCGAGGTTGAGTACCTCTTTGACCCGGTCATCCACCTCGATGCGGGTCGCGACATAGAGAGCGGTCGCCGGAATCTTTGCCCGCAGCGCCTCAAGCACGGAGTTACGGCCGGTGACGACCTCACTCTCATCCGCGGTCTTGTTGCGGCTGCGTGGCCGCGAGTTCTGCGGGGCACCGCCGGATGACCCGGCCTTCGCCCGTGGTGCGGAGCTGGCTTGGGTGCGCGGGCCGGACTGCGAGCGACCGCTGGCCGCCTCGTACCGCTCAGACGCGGCTTTGCGCTTTCCCGCAGGATGGTACGGACGATCCTCCGCCTTCGGTGTCGGCTTCTTGCCCTCGAGCGCCTGCCTACCCTGACCGCCGGAGCCCACCTGCTTGCCCTTGCTGCCCTGGCGCACGGCGCCGGGACGGCCCTTGCGGGCTCCGTCGGTGTTTTTCATAAGCTCATCTTCACGGTTCGATAGTCCAATGTGTGCCGTTAGGCGAATCTTCAACCGTAATGCCTGCGGCGACCAGTTCATCACGGATGCGGTCCGCGGCGGCAAAATCGCGGGCACCCCGCGCGGATTCCCGGTCTTCGATTAGACGCTCGACCAGGGCCGCGAGGGCTCGATCAGCGGGCACGGTGGTCGTCGAGCGCCACTCGGGTGAGTGCGGATTGATGCCGAGCACCTCCGTCATTGCGGTGACCTCGCCACGAATCTGGGCGGCCGTGGCGAGGTCCTCGTCATCGAGAGCGGCGTTGCCCGCACGGACCCGGTCGTGCAGAACAGCGAGCGCCTGCGGAATCGCGAGGTCGTCATCCATTGCATCAGCGAATTCGATCGGCAAGACCGGCGCACCGCTGCCCGCGAACAGGGTGTCTTCGAGTCGTCGACTCGCTCGGTCGAGGAAGGTCTCGATGCGGTCGAGTGCGGCCTCCGCCTCGATCAGCGCGCCCTCGTGGTAGTCGATCGTCGATCGGTAATGTGCCGAACCAAGGTAATAGCGGATTACCAGTGGTCGCGCCAGGGCAAGAAATTCGGACGCAAAAATCGAGTTGCCCAGCGACTTGGACATTTTCTGGCCGTTGATATTCACGAGACCGTTGTGCACCCAGTAGTTCGCGAACGCGTCGCCGGCCGCCGTCGACTGGGCGATCTCGTTCTCGTGGTGCGGAAAGCGCAGGTCGAGCCCGCCACCGTGGATGTCGAAGTGCGGTCCGAGATAGCGGGACGCCATCGCGGAGCACTCGATGTGCCAACCAGGACGACCGGGCCCCCAGGGACTCACCCATGCGGCGGACTTGGGCTCGGTCGGCTTCCAGCCCTTCCAGAGAGCAAAGTCTTGCGGCGCACGCTTGCCGCGAGGATCGGCATCCGTCGCAGCCTCCATATTTTCTGGCTTCTGCCGGGTTAGCTCGCCATAGGCGGGCCAGCTAGCGGTATCGAAGTAGACGTCGCCCGAGTCGTCGGAGGCGGGATACGCGTGGCCCGACTCAATGAGGCGAGTGATGAGCGCCTGCATTTCCGTCACACTGGCCGTCGCGCGCGGTTCGTAGGTGGGGGCAACGATGCCCAGCCGCTGGTATCCGTTCGTGAATTCGAGCTCGACGCGATAGGCAAGGGCCCACCACTCCTCAGACTCGCTCGCGCTCGCCAGGATCTTGTCGTCAATGTCGGTGACGTTGCGCACCAGTGTGACCGTGAGCCCACGGTAGGTGAGCCAGCGACGCCACAGGTCGTAGACGAGCGCGGACCGCAGGTGCCCGATGTGCGGGGACGACTGAACCGTCGGCCCGCAGACGTAGATGCCAGCCTGCCCGTCGACCAGAGGAACGAAGTCCTTGAGCGCCTGCGCTTTGGTGTCGTAGAGCCGGATAGTCACAGGCCCGAGTTTATCGACGCTGGCGGGACGTTACGACGAAAGCAGGGCGGTCGCGATCGCGGCGATGCCCTCGCCATTACCGGTGAAACCGAGGCCATCCGATGTCGTCGCCGACACGCTCACTGGCGCGCCGACCACATCGCTGAGATGCTTCTCTAGTTCACCCCGACGGGCGGCCAACCGTGGGTGGTTGCCAATCACCTGAACAGCGACGTTCTCGATGGCGAATCCCGCTCCCGCAACGAGCTCGATTGTCGCGCGCAGGAAGACCTCACCGTGCGCATTCGCGAATCGTGGATCGGTGGTACCGAAGCGACTGCCCAGATCGCCGAGACCTGCCGCCGAAAGCAGGGCATCGCAGATGGCGTGCGACAGGGCATCCCCGTCGCTGTGCCCCGCCAGGCCTGGCTCATCCGGCCAGTGCAGACCGCCGAGCCAAAGCGGAACCGATTCGTCGTACGCGTGGATGTCGATCCCGATGCCGGAGCGGGAACCAATGATGGCGGGCTCAACGAGTGCCTGCGCGCGCCGAAGATCCCAGGGTGTCGTGATCTTGAATGCGAGGGCGTCGCCCGAGATCACCCGTACGGTGTGGCCCGCCGCGGCAAACACGGCGGCGTCGTCGGTATAGTCCTCCGTCGCGGCCGCATAGGCTTCGGTCAGCTCCACGCGCGGGAAGCCCTGCGGCGTCTGGATGGCGCTGAGGACAGACCGATCGACGGTGTCGAGCGCGACGTCGTCATCCGTACGCTTCAGAGTGTCGGCAACCGGCAGCCCCGGAATAACTCCCTGGCTGGAGGCCCGAACCCGCGCCACCACGGCCTCGAACAGTGCCGTCGGTGCGAACGGTCGCGCCGCGTCGTGCACGAGCACGACCCCGACATCCGGCCACAGGGCGTCAAGCCCTGCGGCGACCGATGATTGTCTGGTCGCGCCGCCCGCGACAACGCTCGTGTACTCGATGGCCGCTCCCGCGGCGGCTCGAACCTGGTCCTGGGCGAGCGCCAACTGATCTTCGGGGGCGACGACGACGATCTGCACCGGCTCAGACATCCCGAGCACAGGATCGAGGGCGCGCTGCAGGATGCTCGAACCTCCGAGCGACACAAACGCCTTCGGTAGTTCGGCGCCGAGCCGAGAGCCCGTGCCCGCGGCAACAATCACCACGCCAACCGTTGCTGTCGTCATGACTCCGCCGGAATTGACTTAGGGCAAGCCCTGCCCGTAGGGAAAATTCAGGAGGCCAGTACTTCGTCGAGAACCGTCGAGGCCTTCTCTTCGTCCGTCTTCTCGGCGAGCGCGAGCTCAGAGATGAGGATCTGACGAGCCTTCGCCAGCATGCGCTTCTCGCCTGCGGACAATCCGCGGTCCTGATCGCGGCGCCACAGGTCACGAACGACCTCAGACACCTTGATCACGTCACCGGATGCGAGCTTTTCGAGGTTTGCCTTGTAGCGGCGCGACCAGTTGGTCGGCTCCTCGGTGAAGGGCGCGCGCAGAACTTCGAACACCTTGTCGAGGCCCTCGCGACCGATAACGTCGCGAACACCGACCAAGTCGACGTTGTCTGCGGGAACCTCGATCGTCAGATCGCCCTGAGTGACGTTGAGCTTCAGGTAGAGCTTCTCTTCGCCCTTGATGATCCTCTTCTTCACCTCGGTGATAGTTGCTGCGCCGTGGTGCGGATAAACGACAGTCTCGCCGACTTCAAAAAGCATGTATGGGG